>NZ_JAVROT010000579.1:0-25529 GCF_032162605.1 Mycobacterium sp.
GGTCCGAAGGCCGTCCTGGACGCTGGCGCGGTTGGGACTGGAACGAGCAACGGCCCGGCGCCTGGCACGCCGTCGAGCCTGGGCGACGGCTCGTCGTCGAGGGTGTGGGAGCACTTACCCCGCATAGCCGGTCGCTCGCCGACCTGGCCATCTGGGTCGATGCCGACGACGCGGACCGCAAGCGGCGGGCACTTCTGCGTGACGGCGAAACCTATCTGCCCCACTGGGATCGGTGGGCAGCCCAGGAAGACGACTTCATCGCCCGATACGACCCGCGGCGCAACGCCGACCTGATCGCCCAGCCCGCCGCGGATGGATTCACGCTGGCGGCAGCGGAGAGGACACCATGACCACACGGCTATCACTGGCCCTCGAGTACTTCCATCCCTGGCCGAACTCCGCCGGCTTCTACGTCGCCCGTCACCACGGCTGGTACGCCGACGCCGGTATCGAGCTGCAGATCCGCACCGTCGACCCAGGCATCGGCGACGGACTCGAACACCTCGAACGCGAACTCGTCGACCTCGCGGTATTTCCCACCAGCCGGCTGCTGGTCCGCGTCGACGGTGGTCAGCAGTTGCGGGCGCTGAGGGCGATCAACCAGCGCGGGCTCGAGACGATCCGCACCTTGGAGAGCAGCGGGATCGGCACGCTCGCCGAACTGGCCGGGCGGCGGCTGGCCCTCAATCCCACGGCCCGCGGGTTGGCGATGGTGCGCGACCTGGTGCGCCGCGCGGGAGGCCAACCCGACGACGTCGTCCTGGTGGACGTCGGCGCCCGAGAGCTGACGAGTGATGAGCTCGCGGCCGGGGCGGCAGACGCCACGTTCGGGTCGTACTGGGCGTGGGACGTCTTACTCAGCGAGCATCCGGACCGACCCGAGCGGGTATGGCGCGTCGACGACGAGCTGCCCTTCAGCTACCACAGCTATCTGTTGGGTGCGCGCGCCGACTTCGCCACAGCGGAACCGAATCTGTTGGATGCATTCCACGACGCGACCGGCCGCGGCTTCCGTTACGCAGCAGAGCATCCCGCCGAAACGGTCGAAGTGCTGCGCGGCGTGACACCGTACTTCACCGACGAAGTCATCACGAGATCGCTCGAGGCGATCTCCGGCACGTGGTTCCACGACGGGCACTGGGGAGCCATCCGCCGAGAGCTCGTCGAGCCCTACGCACACTGGCTCGCCGAGCACGGCATCCTCTCCACGCCCGAACGGTGGCACGAGGCGGTTCTGGATGCCTCGGCGGCAGGAGCGGGCACCGCGACATGAGCCGGAATCCACTCGTCTCGGCCGAGGTGCTGGACCGGATGCGCACCGGCGCAACACCACCCGTCATCCTCGATGCCACGCTCCTGCTGCACAAGCCTCGCTTCGACGGCGACTTCCGCGCCGATAGTGGTGCCCCACTCTGGGAGGAGGCGCACATCCCGGGATCGCTGCACGTCGAGGTGGACGCCGAACTCTCGATACCCGACGCCACCCACGACCGGCATCCGCCACCACAGGGACTCGCCGACACGCTCGCCCGACTCGGCATCGGCTCACGGACGCAGGTCGTGGTCTGCGACAGCACAGGTGGACTGTGGGCGGCCCGAGTCTGGTTCCTGCTGCGCTGGATCGGTGTGCCGGTGACGGTGCTGGACGGAGGGCTGTCCGGCTGGCAAGAATCCGGCCTGCCCGTCGAACGTGGACCGCGGGTTGAGACGGCGCCCGTCCCGAGGTGGGTGGCTCAGACCGCACACGATGCCTGGATCGAAATGGACGAGCTTCTCGACATCCATTCGACCGCAGGCAATCTCGTCTGCGGCCTGTCACCCGCCTCGTTCAGCGGATCAGAGCCGACTCGCTACTCGCGCCGCGGACACATCCCGGGCAGCGTCAACGTTCCCGCCCGCGCACTCTTCGGCGACAAGGGCTTCATCCGCTCCGAGGCCGAGGTCGCGGCGCGTTACCGTGACGCGGGAGCAGACCTCGACAGTGAACTGTTGCTCTACTGCGGAGGCGGCATCTCGGCCACGGCGAACGCCCTCGCCCTCTCCTCGATCGGAATTCAGCACGCGCGAGTCTACGACGGGTCTCTCGAAGAGTGGAGCGCAGACCCCGCTCTGCCGCTGACCGTTGGCTAGGAGGATCATAATCCGACTGCGGCATCGCTTCCGCTCAACAGTCGCTCGCGGTCCTGCGGCGTGGTCGCTCCCCAGACGCCGTGCGGCTCACGTGTGTCGACGGCATGTCGACGGCAGGCCTCGAGAACCGGACACGTCAGACAGATCTGCTTCGCGTGCAGTTCCCGCTGGCGGCGAGCTCTGGGCCTCTCCTTGTCCGGCGGGTAGAACGTGTCCGCGGATTCGCCTTTACAGCGCGCCCTCAGTCGCCATTCCGCGGTGTCGAGGGTCCATCGTCCGCACATTTCAGCCATCGCTCCCCTCCACTCTCGGATGTCGCCCACCAGCGGGAGCGGCCGTGGTGGCGACTCTCGTGTCACGCACGAGCAAACCTGTTACCCGAATATCATAGGGCCGCAAGTGCTTCTGCTGAATACTATTAATCTGCCTGATCGCGAGCCGTTGGATCAACCGACGTCGAAGCTCACGTCGGCGGCTGGGTACCCGCCTGCTCCGCCACGATGTATTCCGCATACCAGTGGTGCCAATCGGGGTCTTCTTCGCCGGTGCGCTCCTCGTGCTCGCCGTGCGCGGCCGCTGCCCGGCGAAGAGCATCGGCCACGTCACTCACCGAGCCGAAGGACGTGGTGGCCGGGTCGACGCGCCCGGGAAGTCGGGTGGTGATCTCCTGCAGCCACCACCCGTTCCCGTCCGGGTCGCTAAACGAGGCGAACGAGGCATAGCTGTTGCGCTCGGGATCCGGGCCGCTGACTCTGCCCTCCGAGCCTCCGTGGTGGAACACCCCGCCGCCGTCGTGAAAGACCTCGCTCACATTCACTCCGACAGCCGCCAAGTCCGCACGCGCAATCTCGACGTCGGGCACCACGAGATGCAATCCGTCGACAGGCCCCTGGCCGGTGGTCACTCCCGTGCCGAAGATGATCGAGGTCGGCGAGCCGGTCGGCGTCACCTGTACCACCCGAAAGTCCGGACCGGTGCTGAAGTCGGCGTCCACGCGCCATCCCAGTGACTCGTAGAAGTTTCTCGCCCGGTCCACGTCGGACACCGGTATCACTACGACTTCGAGTTTGAACTGTGTCATCCGAGCCTCCCCGCGCCGACTTTGGCACCGGACTAGAGCATCCCTGTTTTGACGTCCGCCACGTGCAGTTTCGATCGCCGAGACCAAAACCCGGCGGCGAGGCAATTACGATGATTCCCATGACCGAGGACCTCGCAGTCTCTGACGTTCCCTTCACCAACGACCCATGGGTGGCAGCGCGAGAACGCTACGACGCGATGCCCTACCGGCGGGTGGGCTCATCAGGGCTTCTGCTGCCCGCCATCTCACTCGGCCTCTGGTACAACTTCGGCGACAACCGGCCCTTCGACGCGCAACGGGAGGTGCTGCGCCACGCCTTCGACCGTGGCATCACCCACTTCGACTTGGCCAACAACTACGGGCCGCCGTACGGGTCGGCCGAGGAGAACTTCGGCCGGATGCTGCGCCGCGACTTCAAGCCGTATCGCAACGAACTGATCATCTCCACCAAGGCGGGCTGGGACATGTGGCCCGGGCCGTACGGTCAACTCGGCGGGCGCGCCTATCTGCTCGCGAGCCTCGACCAGTCGCTCGACCGTCTCGGACTCGACTACGTCGACGTCTTCTATTCACACCGCATCGACCCGGTGACGCCACTCGAGGAGACGATCGGAGCCCTCGACACCGCAGTGCGTTCGGGCAAGGCACGCTACGTGGGCATCTCGTCCTACTCGGCAGGCAAGACTTCGGAGGCTGCGGCCATCGCGCACCGACTCGGCACCCCGCTGGTGATTCACCAGCCGTCGTACTCACTGCTGAACCGGTGGATCGAGGGCGGGCTCACCACCGAGCTCGCGAACGCAGGCATGGGAGCAATCGCGTTCACCGCGCTGGGCCAGGGTCTTCTCACCGACCGTTACCTACAGAGGGCGGCAGCCGACGTCGACCGCGCAACGGCGCGTCCGACCTTCGACGACGACCTGGTGACCGAGCAGGTACGCGACCGGCTCCGCGGACTCGCCGGGATCGCCGAACGCCGTGGCCAGACGCTGGCGCAGCTCGCGCTGGCGTGGGTGCTTCGCGACCCCACCGTGGCTTCGACGCTCGTCGGTGCGTCGAGCGTCGCTCAGCTCGACGAGAATCTCGGGGCCTTGGAGAACCTGCAGTTCACACCCGAGGAACTCACCGAAATCGATCAGTACGCATCGGATTCCGGCATCGACCTCTGGCGTGAGAGCTCTGACGTGTAGCCATCCCGAGCGACGTTCAGGTGCAACGCGCGGGCGGACTGCTGGTCACCCCAGTGGGTGATGGCGCCGCTCAGCCGTCACACGTCCCACCCCGTCGAGATCTCCCGGGTGATCGCGGTCCCCACCGCCACTCCGTGGTGAACAACAACCACGATCCGCGACCGCTCGTTGGCGGCCCGTTCCCGAACCACTACAGCGGGCTCACCAATGCCGGCTAGGGTCGGCACCGCGCCAAGGTGGTTTCGGACCAACGCGTCAGACGGCAGCGATCGGGTGGCATCGAGGTCGATCGATCCGACTATCTCCGCGGCCACCACCGCTGCCCCGTTGCGGCGGATGTGAACCGGTAGCACGGGCAAACCGCCCGCAGCCGCCCGAGCATCGGCGATGGTCGAATCGACTGGCAATCCGACGTATTCACGCGCTGAATCAAACCGTGGCGCGCGCATCGCGGAGTCGTCGAAACCCCAGCGCGCGAGCCATGCGTCGATGTAGTACTTGGTCAGGTAATTGCGTCCGGAGTCGGGGATGATGACGGCGACACCCGGTCGGCGAACTTCAGTGCGGCCGCAACCGCAACTCCGCCCGAACCGCCGATGAAGATGCCATCCTTGGCGGCCACCCGACGGGCGATCTCGATCGCCTCGTTGTCGTCGACGGTGATGAACTCGTCGATCACCTCGGCGTGATACGACCTTGGCCAGACGTCCTCCTCTGTGTCCGGATGCAAGTAGTGACCGACCGATTCGACGTAGTAGGCGCGCCCATCGCCCCCGGAGTACCGCGACGATGACGGATCAGCTCCGACGACGCGAACCCGTTGGTCGGAAATCGATTTCAGGTATTCGCCCGTGCCCGTGATGGTTCCCCCGGTGCCGACACCGGCGACCAGATGAGTGATAGAACCCTGGGTCTGATGCCACAGTTCGGGACCGGTCGTCTCGAAGTGGGCCCGCGGATTGGCCGGATTGTCGTACTGGTCGGCGAGCCAGCCTCCTGGCGTCTCTTCCGCGATGCGTCGCGCCAGCATGCGGACATGCTCGGGGTGCCCTACCGGCCTTCCGGAGGGGGTGATCCTGGGCGGACGCTCGATGACGGGACCGGCCAAAGCAACACCTATTCCTCGTCATGTGTTCTGCCTTGCCTTCGAATCGTGACCGCCACCGACCGTAGCGGGGAGTATTTGAACCAGCGTGGTTCTAGGCGAACAACCGCGACCGATCGCGACGGGCAGAACAGAGACGGGCTGATCTCAGATGTACATCGCGGGATCGATGTAGAAGGTCGGATCGACGCCTTGCTCTCGTTGTTTCTCCGTTCGCGGACGCACGACTGCGGGGATGCCGGTCGCGATTGATTCTGCTGGCACGTCATGGGTCACCACGGCGTTGGCCCCGATGGCGCTGTCGTCGCCGATGTGCACCGGCCCAAGGACTTTCGCCCCCGCGCCGATGGTGACCCGGTTGCCGATCGTCGGATGACGCCTGACCTGCTTCATGGTCCGTCCACCGAGAGTCACCCCGTGGTAGACCATGACGTCGTCGCCGATCTCGGCGGTCTCCCCGATCACCACCCCCATGCCGTGGTCGATGAAGAACCGCCGCCCGATGGTCGCGCCCGGATGGATCTCGATGCCGGTGAGGAACCGGGTGAACTGCATCAGTATGCGGGCCGGACCGCGCAGTGTCGGCTTCGCCCACATGCGGTGGGCCAGCCGATGCGACCAGATTGCGTGAAGGCCGGAATAGACGAGGGCATTCTCGACGTCTCCCCGAGCCGCCGGGTCGTGCACCCGCGCGTTCGACATGTCCTCGCGCAGTGTGGACAGCAAAGTCATGGAGCCATCACTGCCTGATGTGATCGAACAGTGCAGTCGAGATGTACCGTTCACCGAAGTCGGGGACGACGACGACGATGAGCTTGCCGGCGTTCTCCGGGCGCTTCGCCAGTTCTAGCGCGGCCCAGACGTTCGCGCCGGCGGAGATCCCGCCGAGGATGCCTTCGTCGGTTCCCAACGCCCGCGCGACCGCGATGGCGTCGTCGAACCCGACGTCGATGATCTCGTCGTAGATGGCCCGGTCGAGGACCTCGGGAATGAAGTTGGCGCCGATGCCTTGGATCTTGTGTGGTCCGGGATTGCCGCCGTTCAGGATCGGGGAATCCACCGGTTCGACGCCGATGATCTTCACCGTCGGCTTGCGGGCCTTGAGGTTCCGCCCGACACCGGTGAGCGTGCCACCGGTCCCGATGCCGGCGACGAAGATGTCGACTCTGCCGTCGGTATCGTCCCAGACTTCTTCGCCAGTCGTGCTCTCGTGGATCGCCGGGTTGGCAGGGTTGGCGAACTGGTCGGCCGCAACCGCGTTTTCAGTCTCGGCGATGATCTGCTTCGACTTCGCCACCGCGCCTGCCATACCCTCGGCGCCCGGGGTCAGGACGATCTCGGCGCCAAAGGCACGCAGCATCACCCGACGCTCGGTGGACATCGTGTCCGGCATCGTCAGTATCACCTTGTAGCCGCGGGCCGCGCCGATCATCGCCAGGGCGATCCCCGTGTTGCCGCTGGTGGCCTCGACGATGGTTCCTCCAGGCTGCAGTTCTCCGGACCGCTCGGCGGCGTCGATGATCGCCACCCCGATGCGGTCCTTGACGCTGTTGGCGGGGTTGTAGAACTCGAGCTTGGCCGCAACCTGCGCACCGAGTCCCTCGGTCAGCCGGTTCAGCCGGACGAGCGGAGTACGCCCGACCAGCTCGCTGACGTTCTCGTAGATCCTGCCCATGGCTGACCTTCCTCGTGGACCGGTTGGTACCGGCACCTTGCTGCGATTTCACCTGATCCCATTGCAACACGTCCGCGTGACTATCGCGGCACCTGGTCGATGTCGGCCAAGGCCGGCCGGTTCATGCCCAGGGCACGCTCGGCAGCCTCGTGGCGGCGACGCCACACGCCTGCGTGAGGCACGACAAGACTCGTCAGGGGCGGATGAGTTGCGAAAAGCCATCTTTGGTTCACTTGTGGCATGAGCGTGGTAGTCGTCGGAAATCCCAAACCGAACTCGCGGACGCGGGCGGCCGCGGAGCTTGTCGCCACAAAGCTGAGCGGCACTCCCCCAGAACACGTGATCGACGTCGTCGACCTCGGAACCGGCCTGCTCGGGTGGGGCGATCCGAAGGTGGCCGAGGCCAAGGAGATCGTGAAGTCTGCCGACTTCCTGGTGGTCGCATCGCCGACGTTCAAGGCCACCTACACCGGGCTGCTGAAACTGTTCCTCGACCAGTTCGGGGCGGGCGAGCTTGGGCAGATTCCGACGTTCGCACTCATGCTCGGCGGCTCCCCTGCGCACTCGCTCGCTCCGGAACTGACACTGCGTCCGGTCCTCGTCGAGATCGGCGCGAGCTGCCCGTCGCCAAGCCTGTACCTGCTCGATTCCGATTACGAGGCGTCACCGGACCTCGACAGGTGGCTGGAGATCGCCCGCCGGTACGTTCCCGGGAATTCAGCGTGACGACCTCGTTGCCGTGAGTTCTCCACCGCGTCACATAGCCGCAGTCGACGGCTCCGCTCGCGCGACGAACACCCGTTGCCGGTCCTGCGCCGACATCGCGCCCCACACACCGTAGGCCTCACGCGCGGACAGCGCGTGGTTGCGGCAGTCATCGACCACCGGGCACGCGCGGCAGATCCGTTTTGCGTGCGCCTCCCGTGCCCGTAGACCCGCTCGACCACCGTCCTCGGGGTAGAAGACGTCGGGCGTCGGTAGCCGGCAACTCCCCAACCGCTGCCAGCTCTCCTCCCCGAGCAGCGGTCGTGGCGACCGCTGCCCGGGCCCGAGAACGAGTTCGAGCGCCGCCTCCTCGGCTGCCATCGTTAGCTGCCGTTCACCGCGATGTTGGTGATGTCAGGACCGTTGCCGAGTGACTGCCAGGTCCAGTTGGTCACCCGCTTCGACGTCGGAATGGACTTCACCCGCTCGATCAGCGGGAACCACGCCAGGTCCTTCGTCGCGATCACGTTGGCGTCCTTCCAGTACTGCGTTGAGTCCTCAGCCGAGAGCGCCTGGTTGACAGCGCCATTGAGTGCGGGGTTGGCGTAGGTGACACCGTTCCACGTACCTCCGGGAGCGAAGTCCGAGTCCAGCCATCCGCCCAGCGTCATCCGTGCGCTGTTGCCCTGCCAGTCCGGCGTCCAGTTGGTGATAGCCAGGTCCCACTGGTCGAGCTTGGACTTGTCACCCAGAAACGCGCTGAATGTGCTCCAGCTATCACCTGGGATCGGAGTCAAGCGGACCGTGATGCCGGAGCGGGCTGCGGCGTTCTGCACGGAGGTGGCGATCTTCTCGAATTCCGGAGTGTTGCGGTAGGCGACGTTCAAGGTCAGGTTCTGCTGACCGGATTCTGCGAGTAGCGCCTTGGCCTTGTCCGGGTCGCCCTTGTCATCCGTAGTCGGGTAAGGGTTCTCGCCGGTGTAACCGACGATCGTGGAGGTGAGGATCTCGTTGCTCGGGATCGCCGAGTCGGGGCCACCGAGCCCACGGACGACGTCACTGCGGTTCAGCGAGTAGTTGAACGCCTGCCGGACACGCAGGTCCTTGAAGGCCTTCTGCGCCGGAGTCTTCGGGTCCGCCGGGTTGTTCCAACTGACGAAGACCGCCGACCCGCTTGCAGACTTGTAGAGGTGATCGGGGTCGGACCGCTTGTACTGAGCGATGACGTTCGCCGGGTAGGCCCTCACGTACAGACCGATGTCAGCGCTTCCGGTCTCGATCTGCTGGGACGCCGCATCGGGAGATGCGACGGTGGTGTCGAACACGATCTCGTCGGCGTAGGCGTTGCGCGGATCGCCACCGGCGTCGTAGTTCTTGACCTTTGCCAGCGTCAACTGCTTGCCCTGGTCATAGGACGCGACGGAGTAGGGACCGCTCGAGACGTAGTTCTTGCGGAACTCCAGGCTGTCGGCGAAGTACTTGGACACGACCTCCTCGGGCAGCGGGCTGACGAAGTTCAGCGTGAGGATGTCGAGGATGTCACTGGCGGGCTGCGTAAGGGTGAGTTGGAAGGTCTTGTCGTCCAACGCCTTCACGCCGCTGATGTCGTGGGTGTCGATGAACTTCTTTGCCGCGTCCAGGTCGCCGGTGGGCACCTTCGCGAACTCGGCCGAGTACTCCTTGAATCCGGCGAACAGGGCGTTGTAATAGGTGATTGCGCTGACCTGCCCGTTGGGGTCGGGGAAACGCTTGATCGCATAGACGAAGTCCTGCGCAGTGATGGGCCGGGTGCTGGCTCCGGAGAACGCGATGTTGTCGCGCAGGTGGAACGTGTAGGTCTTGCGGTCGGGGCTGACGTCCCAGCTCTTGGCCAGGTCGGGAACCACCTTGGTGTCCTGACCGATGGCGTTGCGATCACCTGCGTAGGTGACCAGCTGACGGGTGGTCGCCCGGATGACCTGCCACGACTCGGCCGAGTACGCGATCAGCGGGTCGAGCGCGTCGATGTCGCCCACCGATGCGATGTGCAATGTGCCGCCGTGCAACGCCGCGGGGTCGGTGGAAGCCGAGCCGCCTCCATTACTGCCGCACGCTGCCAGTGTCGCCGACACCGCAAGCGTGGTAACCAGGGTGACGATCCGCCGCCCAGTCCTGTACTTCATCGTTCTCCTTCGTTGCTGAATCCGTGTGTTCATTTGGCACTGCGGGCGTGGGTGACGACGTCGACGACGAAGGTGGTGACGACGAAGATCACCGCACCGAGCAGGGTGCAGCCGATCACCACCGGTGCGTCACCGGCTTTGGCTGCGCTCACCGCGAGGCGGCCGACCCCGTCGAGGCCGAAGATCTGCTCGGTGATGATGGCACCGCCGAGGATGGTCGCGAACTCGATGCCGCCGAGGGTCAGGATCGGGTTCAACGCCGCCGACAGCGCGTGGTCGAAGTAGACGCGCTGCGGCGCAACGCCCTTCGCCCTCGCGGTGCGAATGAAGTCTCGGCCCGCGACCTCCAGCACCGAGGCACGCACCACCCGCTGGAAAACGCCCACCTCGGCGAGCACCAGCGTCAGCCACGGCAACAGGAGATGCTGGGCCCACTGCGCGGGCGACTGCGTGAGCGCCACGTATCCGCCGCCGGGAAAGGCCCTCACCCCGGCGAGCGAGAGCTGGAAGTAGAAGACGTAGAGCAGCGCAACGCCGGTCACGAACGTGGGCACCGCCAGTGCGCCGTAAGCCAACACGCTGGTGACCGTGTCGAACGGACCTCCCGGCTTGCGGGCGGCGTAGACCCCCAGCACGATCGACAGCGCGATCCACAGGATCAATGCCCCCACCGCGAGGCTCACCGTGACCGGAATCTTCTCGGCGATCAGTTCGGTGACGGGTCGCTGGGACCGGTAGGAGTAGCCCAGGCTCGGCGGCCAGTTCAGCAGACCTGTCGGAGTGCCCTTGATCTCCGGCCCCCGAATCGCGTAGTGCCACAGCTGGACGTACCACGGGTCGTTGAGGTGCAGGCTGGAGGCGATCGTCGAAACCGTCTCCTCCGAGGCATTTTCGGGCGCGAGCATGCGGGCGGGATTCTGGTAGGCGACCCGCGTCAGCCCGAACGTGATCAACACGACGACGGCCACGGTGAGGACCATGCGGAAGGTCCGCCAGAGCACGAAACGAGTCACCAGTGCCGCCTCAGGACGCCGTGGTATCGAAACGGCTGCGCAACCGAGTCGCCAGCAGGTTGAAGCCGACGACGGTGACGAAAAGGGCGAACGCGGGCGCGACCAGCATCCAGGGCTGTGTCTGGTAAAGCGCAGTGTCCTGCGCGTTGGCGATCATGGTGCCCCAGCTCGGCGTGGGCGGCCGAATGCCGACACCAAGGTAGGACAGCGAAGCCTCGGCAATGATGTTGGTGGGCAATTGGACTGCCCAGTAGATGACGATCGTGGGCACGATGGTCGGCAGGACTTCGCGCAGCAGCACCCGCGCATGCGAGGCGCCCGAGCCCACCGCGGCCAGCACGAAGGGCTTGGCCTTGACCTCGATGACCAGATTGCGTACCAGACGGGCGAAGTAGGTCCAGGAGAACAGGGCGACCACGCCGATCACGACCACTGCCGGGTTGACCAGGGTGGTGCCCGCGGTACCCCGGTTGAGCGTCACCACGCTGAGCGCCGTGACCAGGAACGGAAACGCCAGAGCGACATTGGTCACCTCTGCCAGCAGGGCGTCGACGCGACCGCCGAAGTAGCCGCCGACCAGACCGACGACGACCCCCACGACCATGGCGATGGTGGTCGCCGGGATGCCGATGGCCAGCGAGACCCTCGCGCCATAGAGCGTTCGGACAAGCACGTCCCGGCCGCTGCCGTCGGCACCGAGAAGGAAGCCGTTGCCGCCGGTGATGGGTAGCCCTGCGGCATCGAGGGTTTCGTCGGGAAGCTGTTCATTGGGCCCGTGGCCGAGCAGCGCTGCGAATACCGGCGCCAGCAGCGCGGCCGCGATGACGACGCCGATGATGACGGCGCCCGCCAACAGACCGGGATCGGCGAGCGCGGCACGCCACCGCCTTCTAACCGGGACCTCCTGCGAGGGAGTGGAAGCAGGGACCTGCAGAAGCAACTGGCTCATGACGCCCGCGCACCGTCCAGTCGTGGAACGGCGTCCAGCAGCCGGCGCGTATAGGCCGAGCGCGGACTACCGAAGACCTCGACCGTCGTACCGGTCTCCTCGACGCCATTGGGTCCGAGCACGATCACCCGCGCAGCGATGGACGACACCACGCCGAGATCGTGGGTGATGAACAGGAAGGCGGTGCCCTTGTCGCGGATCAAATCGGCCACCAGGGAGAGGATTTCGGCCTGAGTGGTGACGTCGAGCGACGAAAGCGGCTCATCGGCCACGATGAGGGCAGGCTCGAGGACCAACGCCCTCGCGATCGCGACACGCTGCCGCTGTCCCCCCGACAGCTCGGCGGGGTAGCGCCGCAGCAGGTCCTGGTCGACGCGGGCGTCGGCGGCGGCCTGCGCGATACGCGGCGGGATCTGGGACCGGTCGACGCCCTGGGCGAGCAGTGGCGCAGCCAGCGACGCCTCGACGGTGCGGCGCGGGTGCAGGCTGGAGTACGGGTCCTGGAAGATCATCTGCACCGTACGTCGGACACCCGCAGGCAGCGCAGGGATGCCGTCACGCAGCCCGGTCGGGTACGTGTCGTCGTTCAGGGTGATCTCACCGGAGTCGGCGTACTGAAGACCCGCGACGATACGGCCGACCGTCGACTTGCCCGAACCGGATTCGCCGACCAGTCCCACGACTTCGCCTGCCTCGATGGTGAAGTCCAGCCCGTCGATGACGTTGCGCCGGGGGCCGCGGGCCCTGGTGCGGTAGGACTTCCGCAGTTCGCGCACCCGCAACAGCGCAGGACCCGACGTGCCGACCGTCGCCGGCAGTGCCGGGGCAATGTGATCGACACTGTGCAGCCGCGACGCGGCGAGCAGTTCGCGGGTGTAGTCCTGTGTCGCAGCGGCGTAGATGTTCTGCCGCGAACCGGATTCGACGACCCTTCCGTCCTTGACCACGACGACGTCGTCGGCGATCTCCGCGACGACGCCGAGGTCGTGGCTGACGAACACGATGGCGGTGCCGTGGTCGTGTTGCAGCTTGCGTAGCAGCGAGATGATGCCGGCCTGGACGCTGACGTCAAGCGCCGTCGTGGGTTCGTCGGCGATGATCAGCGCCGGGTTGAGTGCGATCGCGATGGCGATCATCACCCGTTGTCGCATGCCGCCGGAGAACTCTGCTGGGTGGCTCCGGTAGGCGTGCGCCGGATCGGCGATGCCGACCTCGTCGAGGAGGTTCTCGACCCGTTTGCGTGTCTCTCGCCTCGTCGCGGCGCGGTGAACGCGAAAGACTTCCTCGATCTGCCTGCCGACCGTCTTGAACGGGTGCAGATTGCTCTGTGGGTCCTGGAACACGAACCCGATGTCCTTGCCGAGGATGCGTCGCAGCGCCTTCGGGGTCAGGGACAGCAGGTCCTGACCCGCGAAGCGCACACTGCCGCTTACCTCGGCATTGACGCCGAGCAGGCGGGTGGCCGCCAACAGCGAGGCGCTCTTGCCGGAGCCGGATTCACCCACGATCGCCAAGGTCTGGCCGCGGTCGACGGAGAAGTCGAACGCGCGCACCGCTGGAACGATCTGCCGTCCGCGGGCGCGGCTTCCGGTGTGGATGGTGACGGCGAGATCGGAGACCTCAAACAGTGCCATCGCGATAACTCGAGGCTGTCGCCACCGGTGGCCGGAACATGGACTGATCCTCTGCGGCGCGCAACGGCTCGGCAACGGTTCTGCTCAGGCGGAAGCTAAGTAGCTCCGGATGCGAAGCGCTAGAAGTAGATTCCGGCGTGCGGCGCCGGCCACCAGCCGAAGAGCGCATCTGCTTCGGCGAGGGCACCGGCGTCACGGACCTCGACGAGCCCCGCCAGCGCCAGGGCGCTCCAGGTGACAGCTCCCAAGAGTACGGCGCCCAGGGCCGCCACGCCGATCGTCAACTCGGCGGGCGACTCGGTGTTTCGGACTCCGCCTGCTGAGATCTCGAACGTCGCAGAATTGTGCGCCAGGAGCGGATCTTCGACGAAGACGGCGACCGAGCCGTCACCGGCGAATCGCCGTGCGTCGAGGGCCGCTGCCACGTCGATCACCCGCAACCAGGTCTCGTCACGGGCGCCGGTGACCCGCGCCGCCCGTCGGTCTGTCAGAAGCCATGGCAACGGATCGTCAGGAGCCAGCGATGTGAAGACCAGTCTGTCGACGAGGTCGAGGTCTATCAGGAACCGCAGCAGCCCGACGTAGGCGTCGGGGGTCGGGGCGTAGAAGTCATCGACCACCACGGTGCGCTCGGAACTGGTGAACCACCTGTCGGTCCCCACCGGGTGGTAGCGCACGAACCCCGTCTCGGATCCGGGTTCACCGTGCAGCCCGACGTAGCGGGCGCCCGGATCGCCCTCGGCGCGCAACCGTTGGTTCTCCCACCACACGGCAGGCCGGTCGATGCTGCCAGGGCGCTGCGATCGCGTCCGGTCGTGAATGCGCGGCAACGCATCCCAGGACTCGGGAGGGTCGACGAGCCGCACCGGTCCGCCACGCGGCACCCCGGTCCGCAAGGCCGCGCCCGAGGTCAGGACTTCGACGGTCTGCGACGTGCTGGCCACGCCGTAGCCGAACCGCTCGTAGATCGTCGCCTCGGATGCCCGCAGGCTGGCGACGACCTCGTGGCGGGCGTGGAGGTCCCGCAACTGGTGCGTCATCAGCTCGGTGGCGATGCCGCGGCGGGTGTGCGACGGCAAGACCCCGACGTGGGTGACCGCAGCATGGGTCACGCGTCGCCCGCCCGGCAGGGTCAGGGTGCTCGCGGCCGACTCGCTGGTGGCCACCAATTCGTCGTCGACGAACGCACCCAGCGTGCGGCCCGGTTCGACGAGCTTGCCGACGCGGCCGGGCTCCAGGCCGGCCAACGGTGGGAAGCCCACCATCGCCGCGCGGAACACGTTGGACGCTGCGACGAGATCTGCTTCGTCGCTCAGGACGCGGATGTCGGCGGTCATGGGTTGGCTTCCCCATCGGGTGAGGCCTGCCTCATGCGGCGGTAGCGGGCAGCGGGATGGTCGTCGGTGACGTGATCCCGTCCCTTCAACCGTCGTCGCAGCGTGGCCACACCCGACGGCCTGGGCCGCACCCGGCCCCGTCGGTCCAGTTCGGGGACGACGAGCTCGGTGAAGTCGCGGTAGCTGTCCGGGTTCACCACGCCGATGAGGTTGATGCCCTGCGTACCGGTGGCGACGAGCCATGCCTCGAGCTCGTCGGCCACCACGCCAGGAATCCCGACGAACGTGCGCGAGCGCCCCAGTCCGGTCGCGGGTGCCAGCGCGTCGCGCAGCGTCCACGCCTTGTCCGCCGCGGCGAACATCGACAGCAGCGAGCGATTCGAGTCGGTGTCGTGATGGCCGATGACACTGTCGAGATCGGCGGTCGAGAAATCGACGCCGGTACTGGCCGAGTAGTGCGCCAGCGCACCCTCCACGCTGAAGTACGACTGATAGTCGGCCAGCTTCGCCGCCGCTCCCCGCTCGGTGTCATCGACGACCACGGCGACGGCGCTGACGAAGTCCAGCGAGTCGGGATCACGTCCTTGCTCGGCTGCCGACGCTCTGATTGCCGCGACGTTGCGACGAATGCCGTCGGCGTCGGCCCCCGCGACGAACACCACTTCGGCGTGTCCGGCGGCGAACCGCTGCCCGCGGGGCGAGCCACCCGCCTGCAGCAGCAGCGGCGTGCGTTGCGGACTCGGCTCGGACAGGTGCGCGTCGGGGACGTTGAAGTACCGGCCGCGGTGACCGATGGCGTGCACCCTGTTTGGATCCGTGTAGACCCCGGTGACCGGGTCGCGCACCACGGCGTCGTCCTCCCACGACGCCTCCCACAGCTTGAAGACCACGTCGAGGAACTCGTCGGCACGCTCGTAACGCTCGTCATGCGGAATCTGACGCTCCAGACCGAGGTTGCGCGCCGCGCTCTCGAGCTGTGACGTCACCACGTTCCACGCGACGCGACCTTCGGTGAGGTGGTCGAGGGTGCTGAACTTGCGGGCCAGCAGATAGGGATGTTCGTAGGTGGTCGAGACCGTGACTCCGAATCCCAGGTCCGTAGTGGCTGCTGCCAGAGCGGACACCAACAGCAGCGGATCGTCGACCGGTGACTGGGTCCCGGTCCGCAGTGATGCGTCCGCGGTGCCGCCATAGGTGTCGAGCAGCCCAAGCGCATCGGCGAGGAAGAAGGTGTCGAACCGCCCGCGGTCCAGGATCGTGGCCAATTCCAGCCAGTAGGCGAGGGTCGTGTAGCGGTGCGTCTGGTCTCGAGGATGGCGCCACAGACCGTAGTTGACGTGTGACACCGAGTTCATCGAGAACCCGTTGAGGATGATCGGTTTCGCTGGCGCCACGACCACGCCTCAGTTGCCCTGTCCGCCGCGGCCGCGGGCGGCGAGGTCGGGCACCGGGTCCTTTTCGTTGATCAGCCAGTCGCCGAGGATGCGGGCCTTGTACACCCGGGGGTTGTGTGATGCCAGGGTGCGCGCATTGCGCCAATGACGGTCCAGCGCAAGCGCTTCGGATACGCCCGACGCGCCGAGCGCGTCGAAGACCGTGGTGGTGGCTGCCAAGGCGGCCGCGATGATGACCAGTTGAGCCTGGGTCACCGCGACTTCGGCGTCGATCAGCCGCCGGCGGGCGTGTTCGTCGTCGCCGTCGATGCGACCGGTGACGATGGCGTCGAGGGTTCGGCTGCTCTGGTTGAGGGCGGCCGACGCAGCGAAGGCATCGGCCGATACCTGACCGATCACCTGCAACAGCTGGGCGTCCTGGGCGGGCGACTCGGCCAGGCCCTGCGGGTAGTTGCGACCGCGGGCCTTCAGTGCGGAGCTGCCGTCCCGTAAAGCGGCCCGGGTAATTCCGGTCAGCACTGCGAGCATCGCTATCTGATAGAAGTGCGCCTGATAGCCGAATCGGTCGGCGGCGGGAAACACGTCGCCCGCCTCGGCGCGCACACCGTCGTAGCGGGCGGAGCCGCTGGCGGTGGCACGCTGGCCGAACCCCTTCCAATCGTCGATCAGCGTCACGCCTGGGTCATCGGCGCGCACCAGCGCAGTCCACAGCGCCCCGTCCTCTCCCCGGCCGAGAACGTCGAGCCAGTCGGCGTAAAGACTGCCCGTGGCATAGTATTTCGCGCCGTTCACGACCCAGTGGTCGTCCTCGACGGTGACCGTAGAGGCCAGGTTGGCCAGGGTCAGGTTGTTGGCCTCGGTCCAACCTCCCCCGACGAACGCCCCGGAAACGAAACGCTTGATCCAGGTGTCGTTGTCGTCCGATAACGGTGCGTTGAGCCGGTCCTCGACGAACGCCAGATGGTTGCGCCAGATGTGGGAGACGTTGGCGTCGGCCTCGGCCAGCTCGGCGAGCAGCGCGAAGGTCTGCTCGAGCGAAGCGCCGAGACCGCCGCGCGCTTCGGGAATGCGCAGTGTCCCGAAGCCGGCGTCGTTGAGCGAGCGAACCTGCTCGTGCGGCAGGGTACGGTCGCGCTCGCGTTGCACGTTTCCCTCGGCGATCGCGGCGAACACCGGCTGAAACTTGGCCCGCAGTTCGTCGGTCCTCGCCGTCGGCTCGGTCAAATAGGTTGTGTTGGAGCTCATCCCGTCCCCTCATTGGAGTCGATGCGGTAGGCGGCCTCGTGTTCGACCGCGACGTAGCCCAGCCTTTGGTACAGCAGGTGCGCCTTGCTGCGGTTGTCGACGTCGGTGCCCAGTGATGCCACCGAAAGGCCACGCCGACGTGCTGCGAGCCAGATCTTGGTGAGCAGCATCTCGGCGATGCCCCGCCGCCGGTGGTCGCGGTGTACCCCGATGTAGTCGGTGTGCGCGCTGATCTCCTGCGAGTCGCCTGTCCCCGCCGTGTAGGTCGAACCCAGCACGTAGCCCACCACCTGATCCGCGTCGTCGATTGCGGCCAGGCTGAAGTCAGGTGTGAAGGCGCGACTGTGCAGGTGGTGCTCCCACTCCTGCGGCGTCTTGGACATGTTGCCGAAGTGCTCGTCGAATGTGTCGTACTGAAGTCTGCGGACCTGCTCGGAGAGCCCTCGCTCCAGCACCGCGGGCCAACTGAGCACCCGTAGTCCCTCGATCGCAGCGGCGTCGAGAGCGTCGACGTCCTCTGCGGCGAGTGGCTTTCGGGTGCGGATGAACTGGCCTTCGCGACGAGCGCCGCGACGCTGCAGTGCTTCGATCACCCGGTGCTGATCGGAGCCGATGAAGACGCGCAGGTACGCACCCACTAGCGCGGCGCTCTCGCGATGGAAACGGTCGACCGTGACGTCGACGATGTCGTCGAGCACCCAGTTCGGCGTGGCGGGGTCGAAGACGAAGTCGGCGAGGATCTCCGGCTCGATCCCGCAGGCTGAAGCCGGCCGCGAAGGCGAAACCGGGACCTAGGCCGTTCCCTGTATAGGTGCCCAGCGAGCCCGAGGACACCGTGCGCTTGGCCTGGAAGCTGATGGTCGTCGCGATCAGCACCACGATCACCAGCCCGACCACGGCAGCCCAGGCCGCCCCGGAGCCTGCGGCGACGAACAGGGAGAACGGCACGGTCGCCAACGCGACGCTGGGCGCTGCTGCAGCCAGTCCCTGGGCGAACACGCCCCACGGCCCGAGCGCTTCGTGTTCCAGGCCGGTCGATTCGGCGGTCGTCAGCGTGCGGCCGTCGACCTCGACGATCTCGCCATCTCCTGGTTTCGACGTGGTGGACACGACGCCTGCCTTTCCGGCCGCTCCAAGGGGCCGTGCCGCCCGACCCGTGTGCCCGTAATCGACAGGCGCACAGGTTGTTAACCTGAGTGTGATCCACCGATCAAGATGCCTTGACAACGCCGCTCTTGGCAGTCATCGAATCGACGAGATTCTTTCTTGACGGCCAATGGACCGGAAAGCAGTCCCGGGGTGGTCGGGCGGCAGGAGTGCCGAGCCGTCGGTAAAGAGCCTCTGCCGCAGAGTGGTCGGGGCGTCGCCCTCACGCACGCGTCCACGTCGGCGCAGTTCGGGGACGAGGTGTTCGGCGACGTCGACGAAGCTTCCGGCGTCACGTGGTAGGCGATGTTGAAGCCGTCCACTCCCGTGCTGTCGGCGTAACTCTCCAGGTCGTCGGCGACCGTGCGGCCCGACCCGACGAACAGTCGTCCACCGAATCCGCCCAGCCCACCGACATAGTCGCGCAGGGTGATCCGCTGACGGCCGTGCACCTTCGAGGGGTCGGTGAAGACACCGCTGAGCGGATCGCGCACCACCGCACCCGGTCCCCAGGAGCCCTCCCACAGCTTGTAGGTGACTTCGAGGAATTCCTGGGCGATGGCGTAGCGCTCGTCGTGCGCGATCTGGCGGTCGCGACCCAGGATGTTGCGCGCGGCACTGTCCAGCAGCGAGGTGACGACGTTCCAACCGATGCGTCCGCCGGTCAAGTGGTCCAGCGTGCTGAACTTGCGCGCCAGCAGATACGGCGCCTCGTACGTGGTCGAGACCTGACGCCGAATCCGAGGCTCGTGGTGGCGGCCGCCATCGCCGAGACGGCGAGCAGCGGGTCGGTGACGGGCGTCTGTACGGCGCGGGACAGTGCCGCCGTGGCATCCCCGCCGTAGACGTCGAGTCGACCGACCGCGTCGGCGATGAACAGCATGTCGAACCCGCCGGCCTCCAGAGTCTTTGCGAGTTCGACCCAGTAGCCGATGCCGGTGTTGTCGGCGGTGCGGTCATCGGGGTGCCGCCACAGTCCGTAGTTGCCGTGCGACACCGTCGACATGGTGAATGCCGACAGCACACCAACGGCGTTGGGGTCACGCCGACCGTCCGAACCGTTGCGGCACCACCAATCCCAGATGGTCCCGCAATGTGGTGCCGCCGTACTCGTGGCGGAACAGTCCGCGCTTGCGCAGCAGCGGCACCACCTGTTCGACGAAGTCCTCGAGCTGCCCTGGCAGCCCTGAGTCCTGCAGCACGAACCCGTCGCAGGCACGTGTCTGGAACCAGTCCTCGATCTGGTCGGCGAGCTGTTCGGGGGTGCCGACGACGCTGGCCCCCCAGCCATTGACCGTGCGGTAGAGGAACTCCCGCACCGTCGGGTTGCCGTCGGCCGCCAGTGCGCGGTAGCCGGCCAACGCAGTCTGGTGGGTCTGTGTGCTGGAGGGGAACGCCGACGCAGGCACGGGCCCGTCCAGGTCGGCGCCGGTGACGTCGACGTCCACCTCGAGCAGCCAGCCCGCCTGGTATTCCGAGCTAAAGTACTCGTAGGCGCTGCGTTCGATCCGACCGACCTCGCCCTCGGTCGAACCGACGATGAAACGCAGCGACGGAGTGATCAGAGGTGCAGTGCTGCGCCCCTGCCCACGAGCCTCGTCACCGATCTGACGGTAGAACTCCTGCGCCCGTGCGCGAGTGCCCTGCCCGGTGAAGATCACTTCGGCGTGCCGGGCGGCGAACTCCCGACCGGTGGGTAAGGACCCGGCCTGGAACAGCACCGGACGGCCCTGAGGTGAACGTGCCGAGCCGATCGGACCCCGGACGTCGAAATGCCGACCGTGATGATCGGCAACGTGAATCTTGCTGACGTCGTTGAAGATTCCCGAGGCTCGATCCTCGACGATGGTGTCCTCACCCCAGCCGTCCCACAGCGCCCGCACCACCTCGAGCGCCTCTTCGGCGATCCCGTAACGCTCGTCGTGGGCGACCACCCCGTGGGCGCTGAAGTTGTCGGCCGCCGCCTCGGCGAAGCTGGTGACCAGGTTCCAGCCCGCGCGACCCCCGCTGAGATGGTCCAGCGACGACAGCTGCCTGGCCAGGTGATACGGGTGCGCGAGGGTGGCCGAGCCGGTGACCACCAGGCCGATCCGCTCGGTGACCGAGGACAGTGCCGCGGTCGTGGTCAACGGCTCGAAGTCCTCGGTGGTCTTGTAGGCCCACGTCGCAGGTAGGCCGTAGTTGAGCCCATCGGCGAAGAACAACGCGTCGAAGGCCCCGGATTCGGCCACCCGGGCGCGTTCGATCAGCCTGCGCCGGACTCCGGAGGGGGTGTTGTCCAGTTTCGGGTGCCGCCACGGACCGGCCGAGCGCTTGTTCCCGAAGGCCAGCAGATGGAGTTGTCTGGGCACGATTGCAGAACCTACTCCGGCCGGTCACGGAAACGACCAATTAAACTTGACCAGAACCCAATTGGGTACCTGGGGTCCCTCATCGAGGGAATGCGGAACCATCCCATTGCCGTCGCCGGCTGATCGGCCGCCGACGGCATACTCAGCCCGGGTATTCGGGACCGACGGCGCTGCGCGCGCCCAGCGTGCGGCCGCGGCCCCAGCCCAGTTCGCGCCGATAGCCGCCGAGCAGTCCGGTCGCGTCCAGGCGCGCTGCGTCGCGGAAGTCCGATCCCGCGGGCACCGGGGTGGTCAACGGCGAGACGAACAGCGCGTCGGTCGGGCAGTACGCCTCGCACTGAAAGCAGGTCTGGCAACTGTCGTGGCGGGCGATGACGGGCACCCCGTCCGCGCCGCGGTCGAACACTCGGGTCGGGCAGACCTCGATGCAACGGTCGCAACCGATGCAGCGCTCGCTCGCCACGATCTCGATCATGCGGCCCGTCCGCCCTCAGCAGCGGCGCCGATTCTCTCGGGTCGGGTCCACAGCTCGTCGAGGCCGCCGGTCAGCAACCGGTGGCGCTGGCCGGGATCCTGTGCGACGTGGTCGGTGCGCTTGTGCATACCGCGCGTCTCGGTGCGTTGCAGGGCAGCGTGATACATCCATCGGGCATGGGCCACCATCGCGGCCGCCTCCCTCGCACGGAAGAGATCCTCGCCGGTGGCGCCCAACCCGTCGCGAACCGCCGACCAGGTGTCGTGCAGCGACTGCAGCGCCGGGCGTAGATGGTCGCCGTGGCGCAGGAAGTTGTGCTCGTGCGGCAGCACGTGCCGTTGGACGGCTTTGGTCACCGCCCGGTAGTCGAGCCCGACCGGTCCGTCGGGGCGCAGGCCTGCGCCGCCGATCGGACGCAGCGTGGCGGGCCGAGAGCCCCGTCGGATCGCGAACGCCGCTGCGCCACGCCCCGCCCAACTGCCCGAGGACGCCGCCCACGCTGCGTTGTGACTGCCGCCGCCGGTGAATCCGCCGCAGATCAACTCGCGTGTCGCCGTGTCGCCTGCGGCATACAGGCCGGGCACGTCGGTGGAGCAGTCGAAGTCCGCGACCCGGACACCGCCCGTGCCACGGACGGTTCCCTCGGCTATCAGGGTGATCTCGAAGAAGTCGGTGAAGGGATCGATCCCCAGGCGGTCGAAGACGAGGAAGAAGTTGGGTTGGCCCTTGCGCATGGCGCGCTGCTGGTCCTCGGTGGCGCGATCGATCCGCGCGAACACCGGCTCCTCGCGGAGGGTCTTGGCGATGACGGTGCGACCCCGGGCGCTGCCCGCCCCTTCGATGGGCGTCCGGTCGCTCCGGTAGAACGTCGCCCAGGAGTAATACGCGGTCTTGGTCAGCGAGGTCCCCTTGGGCGCGATGGCGAACGAGTTCGAGAACTCCATACCCGACAGGGCCGCCCCGGCTTCGACGGCCATGAGTGCGCCGTCGCCGGTGTTGACGTCACACCCCAGCGTCTTGGACTGAAAGGCGCAGCCGCCCGCGGCGAGCACCACCGCCCCGGCCTCGATGCGGACGACGTGACCCGAGTTGCGGTCGAGCGCCAGCGCCCCGGAGACGACGCCGTCCTCGTCGACGAGCAGCTCGAGGGCAGGGGTGTGGTCCAGGATGCGCACCCCGAGCCGCTGCACCCGGGTGCGCTGACGGCGCATGTACTCCGGCCCCTGCAGGTCGTCCCTGATGGGGTGACCGTGCGCATCGACCGGAAAGGGGTAGCGCTGAACGTCGGCGAGTTCATCCATCCGCGCATGGGTTTCGTCGAGCACGTGGGTCATCCACTCGCGTTCGGCGAGATGACCCCCGAGAGACTCCCGGCTGGCCATCGCCGCCTCACGAAGCTCGGGCACGTCATGGACGTACCAGACACCGGTTCCGACCGACGCGGTCGCACCACTGGAACCGGTGTGGCCCTTGTCAGCCAGGACGACGTCGGCGCCGGCCTGCACCGCCTTGATGGCGGCCCACGTGCCCGCCGGTCCGCCCCCGATCACCAGCACATCCGTTGAAAGCGTCTCCTCGACAACCATTTTCGTCATGACACTCCTTTACTAGGCTTTGAGGCGACCGGTGCCGAGGATGACCGCTGACCAGACCGACAGGGCCGCGGCCACCGCCCACACCACGATCAGCGCAGACGGCACGCCCTCAGGCATCGCGATGGAACTGGTTTGCGGGGACGGAGAGACCGTAGTGTTCGCGAAGAGTGGTGCCTTCGTAGTCCTCGCGGAAGAGCCCCTTGCCGCGCAGGATCGGCAGCACGTGTTCGATGAAGGCCTCCAGCTCCGACGGCAGTCCCGGCGCCATGACGTTGAAGCCGTCGGCTGCACCACCTTCGAACCAGGTGATGATCGTGTCGGCGGCCTGATCGGGTGTGCCGACGAAGGTGAAGTGGCCCCGACCGCCGCCCAGCCGCGAGAGGATCTCCCGAACGGTCAGGTTCTCGCGGACCGCCAGCTCGATGATCAGATCCGACCTGCTCTGCGATCCTTGAAGTTTCGGGCGCGCGAGGATGAAGTCGGGAAGTGGCGCGTCGAGTTCGAACACCGACGGGTCCACCTCGAAGTTCCAGCCCAGCTGCGACAGACCGTATTCGGGGATGCGGAGCTCGTCGTACTGCCGTGCCAGCTCGGTCGCCTCCTCCTCGGTCGACCCGATGAACGGCACGATGCCCGGCAACACCAGTAGCGCGTCGGGGTCACGGCCGGCCGCTCTCGTCCGCGCCTTGATGTCGCGGTAGAAGTCCGCCGCGCGTTCGTAGGTCTGGTGGGCGGTGAAGATGGCTTCCGCGTGGCGGGCGGCGAAGTTCTTGCCGTCATCCGATGATCCGGCTTGCACCAACAGGGGATGGCCCTGGGGTGGGCGCTCGACGTTGAGTGCGCCCGCCACCCTGAAGTGGCTGCCTGCGTGGCCGATCGCGTGCAGGCGGGTCGGATCGGCGTAACGACCGGATGCCTTGTCGGCGATTACGGCTTCGCTCTCCCAGCTGTCCCACAACGCCTTGGCGATGGTCAGGAATTCGTCGGCGCGTTCGTAGCGCGCGACGTGGTCGGGGCGGTCGTCCAGCCCGAAGTTGGCGGCCTCGTCGGCACCTGCCGAAGTGACGATGTTCCAGCCGGCGCGGCCGTCGCTGACGTGATCGACCGAGGCGAGTCGACGCGCCAGATTGTAGGGCTCGTTGTAGGTCGACGACACGGTGGCGACCAGCCCGATGCGGCTGGTGTGCTGCGACAGCGCGGTCAGCAGGGTGAACGGTTCGAGCTGGCCGGGTGGCCTAAACGCGCCGCTGCCGGTGAGCGCTGGACCGTCGGCCAGGAACAGCGAGTCAAACTTGGCATCCTCGGCGAGCCGCGCGAGCCTGATCCAGTGTTCGAGGTCGAAGTCGGCCCGCGGGTTGCTCTCCGGAAGACGCCAGGCCGCCTCGTGGTGGCCGGCCTCCATCAGGAAGGCGTTGAAATGCAGTTCACGCCGGGTGGCGCCCATTGGTGGTCTCCATCGGTTGGAATCGGTCTGCGTCAGGACGACGTCGTGCTGTCGAACCCGTCGGGCAGGAGGTTGTCGCTGATGGTCGTGAGATCGACCCGCTTCTTGATCTCGCCTGCATCGAAGAAGGCGTCGCCGAGGGCCTGCTCGGCCTTGACGTCCTCGGGCAGGAACTGCGTGACCTTGAACGGGAAGGAGTCAACGGATTCCCTGGCGTCCTTCAGCGGTACACCCGTCTCCTTCGCGACCGCCTTGGCGTACTCGTCGGGATTCTGCTGGGCCCAGTTGAAGATCCGAGCGACGCGAGTCAGCACGTCGGCCAACGCGGCCCGCCGGACGGGGTCCTTGAGCGACTCGTCGGCCGCGACGTAGTAGTTGTTGGACTGGTCGATCGGCGGGACGCCCTTGGCGATGATGCGGGCACCTTGGCCCACCGCGATCGACGATTGCGGGTTCCAGATGGACCAGGCGTCCACCTTGCCGGTGTTGAATGCCGTGGCGCCGGCTGCCGGACTGAGGTAGACGAGTTGAACGTCCTTCGGTGTGAGGCCCACGCTCTTCAGGGCGAGTAGGGCAAGTCCATGAGCGGAGCCGCCCTGTGGAACGGCGATCCTCTTGCCCTTCAGATCGGCCAGGGTCTGAATCGGTGAATCCTTGGGCACGATGACGTTTTCGGCTGCCTTCGTGGGGTCGGCGCCGCGCTGCGTCGCGACGATCTTGAAGCCGTACTCCTGCGCTGCGCCGGTGATCGGCGGTACCGTGCCGACGCTTCCGAGGTCGATGTCACCCGACGCGGCAGCCTGTACCAACGGCGGCCCGTAGTCGAATCGGGCGAACTTGACCTTGTACGGCGCATCGTCGAACGCGCCGGTCACCTTGGCCAGCTCCTCGCCACCGT
>NZ_JAVROT010000580.1:0-3699 GCF_032162605.1 Mycobacterium sp.
TTTGCCGATCCGATTCACCGCGTCGCGGATTTCGGCCAGCGCCCCCAGCCCGGCCGAGTCGATGAAGGAGACGGCAGCGAAGTCGATGACCAGGCACGACGCATCGGTCTCGGTTGCACTACGGACGGCCGTCGCGATCAGTTGGTCACCAGCTGCGAGATCGAGACCGCCAGTGAGCGCCAGCACACACCGCGGTCCGTCTTCCGAAATGTCAATCGAGAAATCAGCCATGCCGACCCCCTGGTGCCAAAACGTACCCTCGCTGTCTCCTCACTGCCAAGGAATCATCCCCGCACAAGGCGCAGTCAAAGCATGACCGAACGGCGGGGAGCCGGTCCATCCTCACTCGCGTGGTGGAGCCGGCGCTCCGTGGCGCAGGTGGCGATCAGCGCGCGGGACGTTCGGGATCGCCTCGCGTTCGGCATCGATAATGAACCTCACGTGCTCTGAATGGGTAGTCGACCGTCGACGTTGGTCTTGCTATCGCGACCCATGGCGACCGGCTGTGCGAAAGCTGCGGTAGCCGCAGTATTCGGGCGATCGAGGGGCCCGCCCTAATCTGCCGGTGCCGCTTCGGGGGAGAGCGGCGAGTGTGATGTGACGGGGAAGCCTGGTCGGCCACGAGATCAAGTTGGTCGGTGATGCCATGTTCCAACAGGACGACGGCGAGCACCGTTCACTTTCGGATAGATAGGTAGGTGGGCAAAGCTAGTTCCCGATACGGGAAGCAGCGATCCATCGGCATTCATAGTGGCCGGATCTGACGGCGGGCAGGGGTGCAGACCGTGCCCACCGTCTCGTGTTCTAGCTGAAGAATCCACCGCCCACGATGGTGTGCTGTGTGGCCAGGATGGGCGGGGGCCCGTCGATGACGCTGACCGAGGCGAAGGTGAGGTGCTGGCCGCCGAGGTTGTCGGGCTTCATCGAGCCAGCCCCTGCTTTGAGGGTGATGACGCCCTTCGCGCCCCCGCCCAGATACACCCACAGGACGCTTCCGTCGGGCAGGCTCACGCTGCTCACCGAGACGGTGAGGATCGCGTAGCCGCCGCACGCGGAACCGGATCAAGGCCGGTGGTCTCGCGCAGATCAACCTCGCATCGCACCAGCGAGCTGATCCGCCGGATTTCGTTAGAGGTGACCATGCGCGCGTTCGACGTCCGGCGCTGTCCCGTGGCGTCGAGCCGACTGAGACGAGGCGCGCGCCGTCGGATAGGAGGAAGGCCGGGCTTGCGGCGTGGGGCGTGTTCGGCTGCAGGGTCCGGCGCGCGGGCTATCGAGTCCCGGTCTGACGTGGCCGCGTCGTCAAGCACGGGCGCGACCAAGGTGGTTCGATTCGTTGGCGGGTCAAGCGGCCGGCAGGAGAGCCATTGGCCAGCTTCAGCCAGCGGTCGGCTCGGCTCGGACTTCGCCCAAGACAACCGGCAGCAGTGCCCACACCTCCTTACCGCGGTCCGCTTTCCGCACCCCCCAATCGCTGGCAAGGGCGGCGACGACGAACAATCCGCGACCATGCACATCTTCCGGGCCCGCATGAACCGCGACAGGCTCGCCGGGGGCATCGTCGGTGACGGCTACTGTGACCGTATCGGCATCGACCTCGATTCGGAGATCGGCCGACGAACATCCGGCCTGTAACGCGTTCGTGACCAGTTCACTGACGACCAACACCACGTCGTCAAGGCCCGCCGACAACAGGGCAGAGTTGAGCAGGGCGCCCGAGATCTGTTCAGCCGCCCATGAGCGTGCCCTTCCCGGTGTGGCCGTGTCCCACGGGAAGCTTGCGTTGAATTGGAAACTCATCGCCCCACCCGCTGCCGCTGGAATGTCCTGACGATCACGTCGTACCCGATTACGACGCGGTATCACGACCAAAACGCGCTCAGAAGGCGTCCTCTGGTTACAGCCGGTGGTGGGCCCGCGGTGATTTGCCGCATACAGCAGCGGCTGCGCCATCGAGCAGATTCCGCTACCCATTCGCTGCGCTAAAGGGTGCCGCGCCAATGTTCGATCCGGTTGTGGTCGGGGGCGAACCCGTGGTTGACGCCCCAGAGCACTGCTTGGGTCCGGCTCGCAACCGCGATCTTGCGGTAGATCGTGCGGATGTAGGACTTCACGGTGTTGGGGCTGAGGAATGTCAAGCTAGCCACCTCGGCGTTGCTCTTGCCTTGGGTGATCAGTGCGAGGATCTCCGATTCGCGATCGGTGAGGCCCTCTCCGCGACCGGGCCAGTCCAGGCCGCTCGCGCCACGCGCTCGGCGGGAAGAGTCGCTGATGATCACTTCGCCGGCGTGTATTGCTTCCAGTGCGTTGACGAGTTCGCGTGCGGCCATCGTCTTTGACAGGTATCCGTGAACGCCTTTGCGGCGGGCGTGCTCGATCAGATCGGGGTGGAAGTTCCAGGTGTAGACGACGACCTTGCGTGCGCGCGGGTTATCGATGAGCACGCCGATTTCGTCGTGATCGGACTCCGCTTGTGCGAAGGAGTCATACAAGGCGATATCGACGACATCCTCGACGGGTTCGTTGGTGTCGAGCTCGGCGATGAGGATACGGTCTCGATAGGGCTCCAGCATACGGGCGACCCCGAACAGCACGACGTCGTAGTCATCGACCAACGCCACCGTGATCGGAGCCCGACCCGCTACGACCCTCACCGCGCAAACATAAACCTCCCTAAGGGTGTGCCGCCCCCGCCTTAGGGGTGGTGAAGTCGTAGCGGTCTGGAATAGGAACACAGCGCCTGGGGCTCATCGCAGCTGGAGGCGGGATTGGTCGACACAGCAGCTCATTGCAACCTCGGGGACTTCTTGGGCGGGCTCACCAAAGCCGGGGCGAACTCACTGCACCGGATCACCGAACCGCTCCTACCGAAGCGAAGGACTGGCTATGTACATCGGCATCGGCACCATCCGAGTGATCGTCATCATCCTGGCCCTTCCAGCCATCGGCACCCGTTGAGTTGAATCCGGCCGATCCGGGTCGCATCCACAGTTGTCGAGAATGGGTAGCCGAGCGTGCAAATATCGATGGATCTCAACACCCCCGAGGGTCCCGTGATTCACCTCGAGGGCGAGTGCGACATGGCGAGCATCGACGCCTTGAACGCCGCCGGGCGTGAGGCCATCGGGGCGGCCTCTGCGGGTGGTCGGATGACCATCGACCTGCGCGCGCTGACGTTTCTGGACTCCAGCGGCCTCGGCGCGCTGGTCGCTATCAGGAACGCAGCGACCGACAAGAACATCGCCCTGCGGTTGCGGAGCGTGCCCCGTCAGGCGAGTCGGATTCTCGCGCTCACCGCAATGGAGGACTTTTTCGAGATCGAACCTTAACCCTTCTGGCGGCAGCCCGCCTGCCGGTCGACCGGCACTCCAAGCTGGTGGCGTGGCAACGCATATATCGCCAGCCTGCCAAGGCAAGGGACGTGCCCGGAGACTGGCGGTCAAGAGCGGGCCGCCCACCTACCGGCGCACGGATTCCGGACCTCAGGAGGTGTACCGCGAGGGGCGCTGCCGTAGAAGCAGAGAGCCGGCCTGACCGCGAACCGATCACCGACATAACTCGAAAGTTCGCCGACCTCGCCACCGTCTTGGCGAACAGCAACGACAGCCGCCTATTGACCAAAGCAGGCCGTCGAATTCGCAGCGCACAGCGTGCCAGGCACCGAACACGCTGGCCTGACTGACCGTCGTCAGAGCAAAC
>NZ_JAVROT010000581.1:0-3082 GCF_032162605.1 Mycobacterium sp.
CCGCCATACTCGACGGCTGCTCGCCGTGGCAAGTGTATTGGCGGGTGCTGCTGCCGCACACCAGGCCGGCAGTCATGGTGCTCGCAGTGCTCACTTGGATGAATGTGTGGAATGACTTCCTGTGGCCGTTGCTGATGATCCAGCGCAACAGCATCTCCCCGCTCACCCTTGGCCTGGTGCATCTGCAGGGGGAGTACACCTCCAAGTGGCCGGTGCTGATGGCCGCGTCCATGCTGATCCTGCTACCGCTGGTGGTCATATACGCCGTCGCTCAACGAGTTTTCATTCGCGGCATCGCCCTGTCGGGCTTTGGCGGCCGGTAAGCGCGAAGACGCAATGATTCGAGAGAGGCAGGATTCTTCATGGCATCGATAGCCTTCGAGAAGGTGAGTAGGCGATACCCGGGCGCGGATCGGCCCGCGGTCGACCGGCTGGACCTGACCATCGGCGATGGCGAATTTCTGGTCCTGGTCGGGCCTTCCGGCTGCGGTAAGTCCACTTCGCTGCGGATGCTGGCTGGCCTCGAGACCGTCGACGATGGCGTTATTCGCATCGGCGCGCGCGATGTCACGGACGCCGATCCCAAGGATCGCGATATCGCCATGGTGTTCCAGAACTTCGCGCTGTACCCGCACATGACGGTGGCGCAGAACATGGGTTTCTCACTGAAAGTCGCCAGGATGTCCAAGGCCGACATCCGCGACCGCGTCCTCGGCGCCGCCCGGCTGCTCCACCTGGAGGCGTGCCTCGACCGCAGACCCAAGGACCTGTCCGGTGGAGAGCGTCAGCGCGCGGCGATGGGCCGGGCCATCGTGCGTCGCCCACAGGTGTTCCTGATGGACGAGCCCTTGTCCAACCTCGACGCGAAACTGCGGGTTCAGACCCGCACCCAAATCGCCTCGCTGCAGCGCCAACTCGCCACCACCACCGTCTACGTCACCCACGACCAAGTCGAGGCCATGACCATGGGCCACCGCGTCGCCGTACTGCGCGACGGTGTCCTACAACAATGCGCCGCCCCACGCGAGCTCTACCGCAACCCGGCCAATGTCTTCGTAGCCGGGTTCATGGGTTCGCCCGCAATGAACCTCTTGACCCTGCCGGTTCTCAATCAAACCGTCTCACTCGGCGATTGGATCATCCCAATCCCGCGCGAGATCGCGGACGCCGCAACCGAAGTGGTCGTCGGCATCCGCCCCGAGCACTTCGAGATCGACGGCCACGGCGTCGCAATCGAAGTCGACGTCGTGGAAGAACTCGGCTCCGACGCCTTCATCTACGGGCGCCTGGTTACCGGCGCCGGTAGCACCACTACCGCCGACAAACCCATCGTCGCGCGCGGCGACTGGCGCAGCCCACCCGAGCGCGGCACCCGCATACACCTTCGTCCGAGCCCCGACCACATCCTCTTCTTCGCCAACGATCCCACCGGTAGCCGCCTGAGATAAGAGACGCTGCCGCAATCTTGTTGGCGCCTTGACCGTCCGTGGCCCCGGACCGCGGTACATGCTGATGGGTGGATGCGGATTCCAGGTGGGGGCGCCGCAAACTGGTGTCAATGGTGACGACATGGGTTCGCCGAAGGGCAGCCCTGTCGTCCAACGCAGAACCTCTGCATGCCGGCCAGGCAAGGGACGATTAAAGCTATGGCGTGTTGATGGATGCTCAACGGGTTTCAGTGGCCCTCAACGGATTCTCAGCGGTGCTGGGCCACGCTAATTCTGTACGGGCAACTACACATAATCCAACACTTCAAGGAGAACCACCATGAGCATGAAACTGCAGTACGTCGCACCACTGTTGGCGGCGGGTGCTGCCGCAGTCGCGATCGCCGCCGCACCGACGGCATTCGCAATAGATCAGCAATCCTGCAACGGGAACGGCTCGGGAACTACCTGCCTGTCGGCCGGCAACGTTCCCATCAATAGTTCCCCGCCCGGTGTTCAGCACCAGCCCGGGGACCTGCCCGATCTCACGGTGCAGGACTTCGCGATGGCCCTCGGCCTGACGACGTAAATGGGCGCACCTCTACGCCAACATCGAAACAATCGACGGCACCGGGGCCAGCCGCTACGGGTGCGCCGCGGTCGAGCGTGGCCGACCGCAGCAGCGTTGCCCCGAAGGCCGTATCCGGTGGAGGGCGCCGACGGACAGGACAACTGGGCCGATGGCGACGGAGCGTCGTGGCAACGCCGCGCTCACGGATCGCTGAGGATCTTGATGCGCCGACACCGCAGCGGATTTCAGCTCTACACGACCGTTTGCGTGCAGGTCGGCGAAGCGATGCGGGACGCAAGCGGCATCGAGGTTGGGGACGAAGCCCGCTTGGTCAGCGAGCACTGCTCCGAATCGATATGTGGATACGGAATGGCTTTTACGCCAGGCTCCTTCACTGGTGTGGCAGTGATGGGCGAAAGGCCGTGATAGGGCAGGGTTTAGGGTGCCTACAGAGGTAGGTGTTGGCCGCCGCATGTGGGCCGGGTACGGCTTGAGGGATGGGTTGCCCGGTGCCGACTGTGATGAGGTTCTTCATCACGCTCTGGTTGATGTAGAAATCCAAGCCTCGCAAGCACGCCTCGTAGCACTCGATGGTTGGCCGTAGACCTTGGTGGGTGAACCGGAGACTTGTTCCACCTGGCGTGCGGGTGATGTCGAAGATCACCTGCGTGTCGGTCCACTCGTTGTGGTCCTCGACAAAGCTACGCCCATGTGGCCCGGCGCGCCGAACGGGCGCGGGGCGGTTGTCACACCCGCCGGTGCCGTCACGAGTTCACCGGCGCAAGCCCGTCGTCGACGGTCACGTTCTCGGGTGCCAGGGTGATTCCCCCACCGCGCGCCACCTCGAGCAGCAGCGTCGCGAAGTCTTCGTCCTCACCGCGGCCGGAGCCGGCGGCTTGCGCCACGATCTGCCGGGTGGCTGAAGCGATCGGCATCGGTGACTTCAGCAGGTTCGCCGCTTCCAGGCCCAGATCGAAGTCCTTCTGCAGCAGCGCCATGGTGAAGGTCGGGCTGAAGTCGAGGTTGACGAACGCTGGCGACTTGTACTGGGTGAACGCCGAGCCCATCACCGAGTCATTCAGGA
>NZ_JAVROT010000582.1:0-17793 GCF_032162605.1 Mycobacterium sp.
GGGGGAGATCAGCGGCTACGCGCTCGGTGGCGGGTTCGAGATGGCGCTGATGACCGACGTCTCCGTGGTCGCGCGCGATACCAGGATCGGCATGCCTGCGACGCGCTTCCTCGGCCCCGCGCTGGGCAGCCGCACCTGTTCTTCCACCGACTCGGGCCGGTGCTGGCCAGGCGAATGCTGCTCACCGGCGACATCATCGAGGCCAGGGTGGTCGAACACCTCGGTGTCTTCACCGAGACCTGCGAACCCGGCGCGGTGACGGCGCGGGCCCGCTACTGGGCCGAGAAGGCGGCGAAGATGCCCGCCGACGGGTCGTCATCGCCAAGGAGGCCTTCCGCATGGTCGAACAGAGCCAGGCCTACCAGGGCGAGGGAGTGGCCAGTTACCTCTTCCACGCCTACGGCACCAACCTGCAGTTCGCCGAGGGTGAATTCACCTTCGTCAAGACGCCGGCGCATCACGGCACCAGGGAGGCGTTCCGGCTACGGGACGAGCACTTCTACGTACCGGAGCCGGAGTGACCGCGGTCACCTACTGATCGCGATACAATGTCGGCTACTTTTGTAAAGTCGTCTACGCCGAAACCCGAGGTTGAAAAAATGCCAACACCCGTCATCGTCGGTGCCGCCAGGACGGCGATCGGCCGGTCGTTCAAGGGAACGCTGGTCAACACTGCGCCCGAGGCCCTGATCACCACCGTGCTTCCGGAGGTCGTCCGCCGGTCCGGGGTCGACCCGGCCGACATCGACGACATCATCTTTTCCGAATCGCATTACGGTGGCGGCGATCTCGCCCGTTACGCCGCGACGGCCACCGGCCTGGAGCACGTCCCCGGCCAGTCTGTGAACCGGCACTGCGCGGGCAGCCTCACCGCGATCGGCAACGCCGCCGCGCAGATCGGCTCCGGTATGGAGCGCGTACTGATCGCGGGCGGTGTGCAGTCGCTGTCGATGACGCCGCTGACCAACTGGCGCATACCCGGTCCCGAGCTGAAGTTCGAGGAACGGTGGATGCCGCCTACCCACGTGGAGACGCCGGACTCACCGGCCAAGGACATGTCGATCACCGTCGGCTGGAACACCGCGCAGTCGTATGGCATCTCCCGTGAGGAGATGGACGCCTGGGCGGCGCGATCGCGCGAGCGCGCCATCGCCGCCATCGATGCAGGCAAGTTTCTCGACGAGATCATTCCACTGAAGGTCACGTTGCCGGATGGTTCGGTGATCGACTTCAGCGTCGACGAGCATCCGCGTCGTGGCACGACGGTGGAGAAACTGGCCGGGCTCAAGGTCCTTCATCCCGAGATCGAGGGCTTCTCCATCACCGCAGGCAACAGCAGCGGCACCAACGACGCTGCCGCGGCGGTGGCGCTGGTCGAGGCCGACTACGCCGCGGCCAAGGGGCTCGGCGTGCTGGCATCGGTGAAGGCGTGGGCGTCCGCGGGCGTGGCGCCGCGCGACACCGGCCTCGGCGCGGTGAAGGTCATCGGCAAGGTGCTCGACCGCGCGGGCATGAAGGCGTCCGACATCGCCCTCTGGGAGATCAACGAGGCCTTCGCGTCCTTGCCCATCGCGGCAGTCCGCGAGCACGGCATCGACGAGGAGAAGGTGAACTTCTCGGGCAGTGGCTGCAGCCTGGGGCGTCCGATCGCCGCCTCCGGGGCGCGCATGGTGACCACGCTGATCTACGAGCTCCAACGCCGAGGCGGCGGCATCGGTGTCGCCGCGATGTGCGCGGGCGGCGGTCAGGGCGGCGCCGTCATCGTCGAGGTCTGACCCGACGTTTGGACCGGGGTCAGCGCGCGCTGGCTCCGGTCCGCCGCGGCGCCGCAGCCTTGATGGGCTTGCGGCGCTGCGCGGCGGGTGTCGTGGCCGTCGCGGACTGCTGCTCGATCAGACGGGCGGCGTGATCGAGGATGCAATCGAGGCCGTACTCGAAGTTGATCTCGTCGGACGCGCCGATCCGGCGGCCCTCGTGGGTCACCTTGACCAGCAGCGGCGTCGTCTCGGGATCGATGACCATCGCCTCTTCGAATGAACCGGGCCCGTCATCGGAGGACCGGTTCTTGTCGTAGAGGCGCTGCAGCACAACCGATCCGCGAACGTGCACCGAAACGGCGGAGTAGGTGTCGAAGGCGTCCTCCGGCGTCAGGCCCGCCTCGACGAGGCCCTCGATCGCCTTCTCCACCGCGACCACGCCGAGCTTGGCCGCCCGCGGGCTCAGGGCCGAGCGAATGAGGATCAGATCGCACAGGATCGGATTCCCGAGGAACGTCGTTCGCATCGTGCGCGCGTCGTTGCGCAACGTCTCGCGCCAGTCGTTCGCCTCGACGTACGGGGTGGCGAACACGTACTGCTTCAGTGCGCGATCGGTCATCGCGTTGAGCAGATCGTCCTTCTTGCGGAAATACCAGTAGATGCTTGTCACGCCCACGCCGAGGTGCTTCCCCAGCAGTGGCATGCTGAGGTTGTCGATGCCGAGTTCCTCGGCCAGCTCGAACGCGCCCTTGATGATGTCGTCGGGGTTGATGGACCCGCGCTCGCGTCGTTGACGCTTCTCGGCGGTCACTTGCTTGGCCACCTGGGCACCTCCGTCTGATGACAACCGTTCGTGCAGCCGGGCTTCGGCGGACATCAATCTACCGGCAACGCTCGCTTGAGCCGTTTGCACCAATCCGTGTCGAGTCTCACCAACGCCACCGTGAAGCTTACCGGTAGGTATTCAGTTGGGGGTTCGTTGCGTGGTCAGCGCGCTCTTGGCGCGCCGTCGCGGTGAGCGGTCGCTCCCCGGCCATGGCTATCGAAATGCCTATAGTAGGTTTCACCGGGTAACCGGTTCTGGAAGCAATCGAAGAGGCAAGAGGGGCACGTGGCCGACGAAATTCTTACCGAGCGCCAAGGGCGCACGCTCGTCATCACCATCAACCGACCGGAGGCACGCAACGCGTTCAACACCGCGGTGAGCCAGGGGCTCGCGGACGCCATGGACGAACTGGACGCGACCGCCGAGCTGTCGGTCGCCATCGTCACCGGCGCCGGCGGAAACTTCTGTGCGGGGATGGATCTCAAGGCATTCATGGCCGGCGAGATCCCCGCCATTCCGGGCCGCGGCATCGGGTTCACCGAACAGCCGCCGCGCAAGCCCGTCATCGCAGCCGTCGAGGGATACGCGCTCGCGGGCGGTACCGAGATCGTGCTGGCGACCGACCTGGTGGTCGCGTCCAAGACGGCGAAGTTCGGCATTCCGGAGGTCAAGCGCGGCCTGGTGGCGGCGGGCGGCGGTCTGCTCCGGTTGCCGCATCGGATCCCGTACCAGAAGGCGCTCGAGCTCGCACTCACCGGAGACAGCTTCACTGCCGAAGAGGCGGCCACGTGGGGGTTCGTCAACGTGCTCACCGAGCCGGGCGAGGCGCTGGCGGGCGCGTTGGCGCTGGCCGAGCGCATCACGAAGAACGGACCCCTTGCGGTCGCGGTGACCAAGGAAGTCATCGTGAAGTCCGCCGAGTGGTCCGAGGCCGAGATGTGGAAGAAACAGCAGGAACTCATCCTTCCGGTGTTCTCGTCCAAGGATGCGATGGAGGGTGCGACCGCCTTCGCCGAGAAGCGCGCGCCGAACTGGACCGGGTCCTGACGGTCTAGGCCGAGATCTCCGAAGAGCCTCACCTTGGATCTGGGCTTCGCGGGCGCTACCGCCATCGAGCTCAGCGGCTGCGGCAGCCCGGAGGCCTTCGGCGTCGTCGCCGACACCACCGGCCCCGCCAGCGTCGAGGCGGCCTTCGCCGGGCTGGGCGAGCGCTGGAACGGTGAGCTGAACCTCGACATCGTGCGCCGCCTCGGCAACGGCAAGGCCGACTACCGTTGGGCGAAGAGCCAGGCAACCCAACACGCGCCGTTGGTCAGATGGCGGAGATGATATGACGCACAGAGTAATTGACTGTCTGGTCAACGTTCACTTCGGCGAGACGGACGTGCAACCGGCCTTCATGACGAGGGTGCGGGAGGACTACTTCAAGGGCCCGAGTCGATGTTCGACCCGGTGGATCTCACCGAACTGCTCGACGAGATGGACGAGCAGGGGGTGAGGCGGGCGATTCTGATGGACAACCTGTCCAAGCCCTCGGTGACCGCACGGAAGTTCGTCGAAGCACGGCCGGACCGGTTCTCGCTGGCGATGGGCGGCATGAATCTGCTCAAGCCGATGCCGTCACTGCGGGAGCTGATGACCGTGGTGCGGGACCTGCCAGTCGCCTATGCCGTTGTGGGACCAAGCTTTTGGGGTGACGGCCAGTACCCGCCAAGTGACGCCGTGTACTACCCGCTGTAACGAAGTGCGCCGAGATCGAGCTGCCGCTGTGCATCAACACCGGTCTGCCCGGCCCGCCGATCCCCGGCGAGGTGCAGAACCCGATCCATCTCGACCGGGTGTGCGTGCGTTTTCCCGAATTGAAGCTGTGCATGTTCCATGGCGCAGATCCCTGGTGGGACGTCGCGATCCGATTGCTGATCAAGTACCAGAACCGTCGACTGATGACGTCAGCCTGGTCCGAAGCGTCTGCCGGAGAGCCTCCTGCACTACATGCGGACAAGGGGCTGAACAAGGTCATCTTCGCGTCGGACTGGCCGATGCTCAAAGAGCGTCGGGTAATCCCGGAGGCGGCCGCTCTGGATCTGCCGCCCGAGGTGTTGGACAACTATCTCTACAAAGAACGCCGACGAGTTCTTCTTCGGCACGCGGGAGGAGTGACCATGGACCGCTACGCACTGCGCCGGGAAGATTACAGCCTGTCCGAGGACCAGACAGACCTTCAGGCGGCGTACCAGAAGTTCTTCAAGAGCAACTGCTCGATCGAAGTGGTCCGTTCCGCCGAGGCCGTGGGGTTCGCCAAGAGTCTCTGGGAACGCCTGTGCGCCACGGGTGCAACGACGATGGCGCTGCCGGAGTCCGTCGGTGGTGACGGTGCCACGCTCGTCGACCTCACCCTGGTCGCCGAGGAACTGGGCCGTTCCCTGGCGCCGGTGCCGTGGATCGACCACGTGTGCGCGGCCGGCCTGCTGGCCCGGCTCGGGGCGTTGGACGGCGGTGGTCCGATCGTCACCGTTGAGCAGATCGTCGGACTCGATGCGGCGCTCGACAGCGTGACCGGGGCCCGCATCCGGGTCGATCGCCGACCAGATCGTTCTGCGCGACGGTGACGACGTCGTGCTGCTGACCTTCGGCACCAGACCTGCCGGGTCGACAACATCGGCAAGCTGCCGATGGCGTGGGTCGATCCCGGTGCCGCCGACACCCGGACGGTGCTGGGTAGCGGACCCGATGCCGTGAGCAGTTACCGGTCGGCCCTGGATGAGTGGCGCCTGCTGACCGCGGCCGCGCTCGCTGGTCTGGTCGACGAGACGATGACGATCGCGGCGGAGTTCGCCAAGACGCGCTACACCCTCGGCGTGCCGATCTCGACGCTGCAGGGGATCTCGCATCCCCTGGCGAACATGGCCTTCGTCGTCCAGGGCGGCAGGGCCCTCTCGCGGCGGGCCGCCTGGTATCTCGACAACGAGCCCGGTGAGCGACCGGAGTTGGCGCCGTCGGCATTCGTGTTCATGGCGGAGGAAGCGTCGAAGGCCGCCACGATGGCGGTGCACGTCCAAGGTGGCCGGTGTCTTCAGCGGGCACGTTCGGTTGTGCCCTCGGCTACACCGAGCCCGACGGTGGATCCGACATCGCCACCTGCAAGACCCGTGCCGTGCGCGATGGCGACACCTGGGTGATCACGGCTCCAAGATGTTCACCACCGGAGCGCACAACTGCCAGTACGTCTTCCTGATCACCAACACCGACCCCGATGCGCCGAAGCACCAGAGCCTCACCATGTTCCTGGTGCCTCTCGACCTGCCCGGCATCGAGATCCAGGGCATCAGAACGGTCGACGGAGACCGCACCAACATCGTTTACTACAGCGATGTCCGGGTCGACGACAAGTACCGACTCGGTGAGGTCAACGGCGGCTGGACGGTGTTGCGTGAGCCACTCAACGCCGAGCACGGTGCGGTCGATGCGAGCACCGACGGCCTGAAGGACGTCTCGATCATGTTGCATCAGGGCGGATTCATGGTCACCGCCTGCGACAGGGCCGCGAAGGTGGTCGGAACCCCTGATCCAAATGGCCGCCGGCCCGTCGCCGAGGGTTCGCTCGGAACCGACGGGGCCGTCGACGACGGCGCAGCCGAATACGTGTACCGCTTCGCGCCGCTGGTCGGCATCTATGGCGGGACCCTCGAGGTGTTCCGGAACATGATCGCGCAGTACATGCTCGGCTTGGGCAAACCCAATTACTCACCGCCCAGTAAGGGGTTGTGAGCCTTCGCGTCGTTCAGTGGACGACCGGCAATGTCGGCAAGCGGTCGCTGGGGGAAGATTTGTGATTGTGACGCCGGTTCATATGGTGAAAGGCACGTCCACAGACTTCCACGATGGGGAACGAGGCACCACCATGACCGTAACCATGACCGTAGATCTGCCCGAGAGCGCGCTCGAACTGCGTTCGTTGGTGTCATCACGGGGCACGCTCGAGCTGTCGCTGCAGGAGGTCCCGGTTCCCGTCCCCGCTTCCGATCAGGTGCTGGTGCGTGTGGAGGCCTCGCCGATCAACCCGTCGGACCTGGGGCTCCTGATCGCCGGCGCGGACCTGTCGAAGGCCACGGTGTCGGGAACGCCGGGGCGCCCCGTCGTCACGGCGCCCTTGGGAGCCGGGGCTCTTGGCGGGCTGTCCGCGCGCGTCGACAAATCGCTGCCGGTCGGTAATGAGGGCGCGGGCACCGTCGTGGCCGCGGGGCCGTCCGCGGCTGCGCAGGCACTCCTGGGAAAGAAGGTGGGAATCGCAGGCGGCGCGATGTACACGCAGTACCGGGCCGTCGCCGCCTCCGCGTGTCTCGTCCTGCCCGAGGGGGCGTCGGCCAGCGATGGAGCGTCGTCGTTCGTGAACCCGTTGACGGCACTCGGAATGGTGGAAACCATGCGGCGCGAGGGCCATTCGGCTCTCGTACACACTGCGGCGGCGTCGAACCTGGGGCAGATGCTGGTCAAGATCTGTCGGAGGGACGGGGTGCCTCTGGTCAACATCGTCCGCAAACCCGACCAGGAGGAGTTGCTGTGGTCGCTCGGTGCCGTCCACATCTGCAACTCCACGTCGCCGTCGTTCGCGACCGATCTCGTCAAGGCGCTCGAGGCGACGTCCGCGACGCTTGCGTTCGATGCCACGGGAGGCGGAATGCTGGCGAGTCAGATTCTCACCGGCATGGAGCAAGCCGCCAGCGCTCAAGCCACCAAGTCTGGGGCGGCGGAGTACTCACGCTATGGGTCGACCGTGCACAAGCAGGTGTACGTCTACGGCGGGCTGGACACCGGCCCGACCATCCTCAACAGGAACTTCGGCATGGCGTGGGGTATCGGCGGGTGGCTGCTCACCCCATTTCTCCAGAATGCCGGTGCCGAGACGGTGGCCCGGCTCCGAGCGCGGGTGGCGGCGGAACTCACCACCACGTTCGCCAGTGCCTACAGCCGTGAGGTCTCCCTGGCCGGAATGCTCACGAGCGACGCGTTCAACGCCTACGCCAAGCGGGCGACCGGCGAGAAGTTCCTCGTCCTTCCGAACGCGCTTGCGTAACGGCAGCATCGGTGATCGAGTTCCCGAGCACGGGTCAGATGGTCACGCGGTTCTTCGACGGTCCGACGTCCCGGTCTATCGGTGAATGAGTGCTGACGTAGCGACGTGCGCGGCTTCGGCGAGGTAGTCCTGGGTCGAGGGGTTGGCGTGGTCAATGGGCGCGGCGTAGATCGCCATCACCAACGGTGCGCGCCCGGTGGCCACACCACCGCGACGTCGTTGTGTTCGCCTTGCGCGCCGGTGCCGGTCTTGTCGGCCACCGCCCAATCGGAGGGGACTCCGGGGCGGATTGCCCGTGCGCCGATGGTGTTGTGCAGCATCCAATCAGTGAGCCGGTCGCGACCCGCCGGTGGCAGGGCCGACCCGAGGAGGATGTTGCGCAGATTGGTCGCCATCTGAGCGGGAGTCGACGTGTCCCGCAGATCGCCCGGGCCGCTCACGTTGAGGTCGGGCTCGAGTCGGTCGACGCGGGTGACCTGGTCACCGAGTGAGCGGACGAAGGCCGTCACCGCCGCGGGACCGCCCAGCAGACCGACGAGCAGGTTGGCGGCCGTGTTGTCGCTGACGGTGATTGCGGCGTCGCACAACTGCGCCTACGCCGTAGCGATATTCACTCAGTCCGCGCGTGTCGCGCCGGTGCAGCCGCGAATCGACACGGCGATCGGCATGGCCGCGCGACTGGCCGTGGATCACCTGCGCGGGCTCGATCCGATCGGGGGTGACTCGGCCGCGACCAAACGGGGCTGAACGAACGTGCCGCTTCTGGTGCGGTGGCCAGGAACACTCGCACTGGGACGCGACGGACGTCAGGGATATGGTCGATACCATGACTACGCCCGACGGATTCCACCCGGATTTCAGCCACCAGGCGCCACCTGCGGCGACACCGGGGCGCAACCGTGTACGCCACGTCAAAGCCGGCGAACTCGATTCCGGCACTGCCCAATCCGAGGGGATGCAGCGGTTCGCCGCACTCAGCGGTCAGTCGGTCGGCACCGAGAAACTGTGGATGGGCGAGACGATCGCGGCTCCCAACACGGTGTCGGCCAGCCACCACCATGGGGAGTCGGAGACGGCGATCTACATCCGCAGTGGGCACCCCGAGTTCATCTTCTTCGACGGTGTCCGGGAAGTACGCATCGCCACCGGGCCGGGCGACTACGTCTTCGTTCCGCCGTACCTTCCGCACCGGGAAGAGAACCCGGATCCCACCACGCCTGCCGAGCTGGTGATCGCCCGCAGCACCCAGGAGGCGATCGTGGTCGATCTGCCTGCGCTCTATGCCTTGTGACCCCGACGGCGTCGGTCGTGGCGCCGACGGTTGTCTCGTGTCCGTCAGGCCCCGGCGGGGAACGCGCGCCGCGACGCCATGGCGACGGCCAAGCCCAGGCAGATGAGCAACGCGCTCACAAAGGGCAGACTCGCCATTCCTGCCACCGGTAGTAGTCCGGCGCCGATGGCCGCGCCGCCGCCGATGCCGAAGTTCGCGGTGGCATTCACCCAGGCCCCCGCCAACTCTGGTGAGGTGGCGTCGGCACGCACCGCGCACGCCTGGTAGATCGACGGCACCCCGCCGAACGCACCGTTCCATAGCACCGCGGCGATCACGATCAGCGGCAAGGACGGAAACGCCGCGCCGACGCCGAGAACCCCGGCGATCACCAGCACGAGCACGACGAGCGTGGTGCGTCGTGGCTTCCGGTCGAGTGTGCTTCCCGCGTACCACAAGCCGATCAGGCCGCACGCGCCACACATCAGGAGAACCGGACCGATGAGGGCTAAGGTTGCCCCAGCACGTAGCAACGCCACGCTGATGAAGGTGTAGAGGGTGAACTGGCCGAGGTAGATCAGTGCGTTCGAACCGACAACGCTAGCGAGTTGTCCTCGGCCTGATCGTTTTTCGGTCGTCTTTGGCGGATTCTCCCCGGGAACGGCGGGCAGGAGCCTGGCCACGAGAAGTAGTGTCGCGGCCGCAAGAACAGCCAGCACGCCGAACGACGCCCGCCAGCCGAGCGCGGTGCCCAGAGCGGTCGAAAGGGGAACGCCGAGAACGAATCCGGCGGAGGCGCCGCCGGTGGCGATGGCAAGTGCGCGGCCGACGTGCGCGCGCCGGACGAGTCGCGGGACGTATCCGATGCACAGCGAGAAGAACAGCGCGTGGGTGAGGCCACCGATGGTGCGCCCCACCGCGACCATGGCGAAATTCGGCGCGACCGCGACGACGGCGTTGCTGACCACGTAGAGCAACAGCGTGGTCAACAGGAGTGGTTTGCGCGGTAGTCGGGTGGTGGCGATCGTGAGGGGAATCGCGAGAGTCGCGACCATGAGGGCGTAGAGGCTCACCAGGAGGCCGGTCGCCGAGGTACCCACGTCGAACGTGGTTCCGATTCCAGGGAGCAGTCCGACCGGAAGCATCTCGGTGGTGACGGCCAGGCAGGAGGCGACTGCAAGCGCCAACAGTCCGCCGATGTTGTTCCGAAGGTCGGGACCTCGGGCGGTGTCGAGGGTCACCTGAGTGAATATACTCGAGCGCCGAGTATATTCAAGTGAGATCATGCTGGAAATGAGCGAGCAGAAGCCGACCCGTGGCCAACGGACGAGTTCGTCTCAGGTCCGGTGGTTCGGTGCGGCGCAACTCATCAGCCTGGTGCGTGCCGAACCGGGCATCACCCGGGCGACGGCCGCGCAGCACCTCGGCATCAGCAGTGGCGGCGCGACAGACCTCATGGCGCGACTGCGCAACGCGCGGTTGCTCGACGAAACACCCGCGGCGGCGCAGGGCCGCGGGCGCCCAACGACCGTGCTGCGCGCTCATTCCCGCGGACCGCTCGTGATCGCCGGTGAGATACGCAGTGCGGACTGGAGACTCGCGCTGGCCGACATGGCGGGCCTGCCGCAGGTGCTGACGCGGGAGTCGCATGCCGGAAGGGATCCGAACCGGGTACTGCGAAGCATGGCCGCTGCCATCGGCACGATATTCGACGGGAACCCGGGCCGTGTGCGGGCCGTCTCGGTGTCGGTCGCAGGCACCTTCAGTGATGAACGGCTGGTGCAGTTCACCAGCACGAGTTGGGGCGAGGGTGATCTCTCTGCGCTGCTCGCCGGCCTGCCGGATCGGGCAGGCGTCGACTTGCTCCTCGGCAACGACGCCACCCTGGCAGGCCTAGCCGAAGCCAGGACCGGCGCAGCGCGAGGAGCCGACACCGCGTTGCACCTCCTGGTTGCCGTTGGCCTCGGCGGCACGTTGGTGGTCAACGGGGAACCCGTCACCGGCGCCCGGGGAGCCGCAGGCGAGTATGGGCACGTGCCGTTCGGAGACCGGACGCTGGTGTGCCCGTGCGGAGCGCGGGGCTGCTGGGACCTCGCAGTCGACGGCCGCGCGCTGGCACGCCACCGCCGTGACCCCCCGCCCGCCGACCCCGTCGACTACGCCCATGAACTGTTGAAGCGGTACCGCATGGATGCCGCGACTGACGCCTCGACGCGCAAGGCCTTCGACGCGGTCGCGACCGCGCTCGGCTCGGGCATCGGCGGACTGGTCAACCTGCACGACCCGGACGTCGTCACCCTTGGCGGCCTGGCATCCCCATTGCGGGCCGCATCGCCGGACGCCTTCGAGACCGCATACCGCGACGGTCTGATGGCTTTCCGCAAACACTCCGCTCCACCGATCCGGGACGCCGTGCACGGTGACGAGGGACCACTGAACGGGGCCGCCGCACGCGGCATCGATCACATCACCACCGAGGCGGCGCTGGAGGATTGGGCACGGCACGTCAGCGGCTGAATTGCGCGGTCAGCTGGTCGTGGCAAGCCGACGAGGTGTCTCGACGGCCGGCGCTGCCAGCCAGCTGAGACGACCCAGCCGCGGTCGTAGCCAGGTGTCGACGCTCCACGTCGACCCCGCCGCGGCGAAGAACAAGGCCAGCGAGGCGAAGATGTAGCCCGCCGAGGGGCCAAGATCGGTCATGCCACCGTGGAACGGCAGGTGGAAGCCTTCGGCTCCCGACCAGATGCCGAACGAGAGCATCGCCGTGCCGATGAACGCGACGTTCGAGAACGCACCGAAGATCAATCCCGCCGCCGCGAGCGTCTCGAGTATCGCGATCATCGTCGCGAACGCGCCAGGGTCGGCCAGTCCGATCGTGCGACAGAGCTCCAGCCACTGATGGACGATCGGGGTGTCGACCTTGGCGGCGTTACCGAGTTCGTCGGGAAGCGTCTGGCCCCCGATGAATCCGGGCAGCCACTTGAAGCTGGCATCGAAAGCCCAAAGGACGCCGAACAGGATGCGCACGACGGCGGCGCCGTGCAGCCAGCGCGTGCCGAAGACGATGGTGTGCGCGGTGGTCTCGGACGCGGAGTCCGGGGACTCGACGGTTACGGACATGGAAAGCCCTTCTGGTACGTGGGTTTGATTCCTTCTACACGACGTGGCTGTGAAAATGGTTCAGTTGCTGGTGAATGCGATGCCGTCCGCGTCATTACCCGACAGGGAATCGACGCAAGCATTCGATCGCAGCGACACTCGTCATCACGGTCCAACCAACTGTTGCGAAGGGGATTTTGTGATGACCGAATTGATCACCAACTACCTGGCCTGCTGGAATGAGACCGACGTCGAGGCTCGCCGCACACTGATCGACCGGCATTGGAGTGGGTCCGTGACCTATGTGGATCCGATGGTCGAGGTTGTCGGGCGCGATGACCTGAACGTCGCAATCGGCGCCGTACAGCAGCAGTTTCCAGACTTCTTGTTCACTCAGGTCGGTGACGTCGACGCCCACCACCGTCAGGCTCGCTTCCAGTGGGGCCTCGGCCCTGCCGGCGCCGAACCGGTCATCGTCGGCTTCGACGTCGTCGTCACCGATGCCGACGGACGGATCGAGCGCGTACTCGGATTCCTCGACCGCGTCCCCGGCTGACCGTCGCGACGTCGAGCAAAGCCGTTCCGGACCACCGCTTTAGGCTCGCAGGAAATCAGCAGACATGCCGACGGGTCGGGTCTGGCGGGTCGCGGCGCGCATTGCGCACTCACGGGTTAGCTTGGCGCAGTGCACCATCGATGCGGCTGTGGACCAACCGGATCCACGACACGGCGCGACGTGCTGAGGTATCTCGTGGCTGCGCCGGTCGTCGTCGGTCTGGGTAGTGCATTCCTGCGAGCACCGCCCGCGGCGGCCGACCCGACTCTGTCGGAGGCCGTCACCGTACCCAGTCAGACGCCTGACATCATCGGCCGCGCTCAGTGGGGCGCCGATGAGTCGATGCGACGCGGCAAGCCGTTATACGACAAGGGGATCCGGGCAGGGATTGTCCATCACACGGCGACGGGCAACGACTACTCGCCGGTGGATTCGGCGGACATCGTCCGCGGGGTCTACGGTTATCACACCAAGACACTGGGCTGGGGTGACATCGCCTATAACGCATTGGTGGACAGGTACGGACAGATCTTCGAAGGAAGGTTCGGTGGCATCAACCGACCCGTAGAGGGCTCGCATACCGGCGGCTTCAACGCGAACACATGGGCCGTCGCGATGATCGGCAACTTCGTCGACGCGTCGCCCACTTCAGCGCAGCTGCTTTCGGTTGGTCACCTGCTCGGTTGGCGACTCGCCATGGACGACGTCGATCCGAAGGGCACCGTCGCACTGACCTCCGCCGGCGGCCCGTACACCCGCTTCCCGCGGGGTGTCACCCCCAGGTTGCCAAGCATCTTCGCGCATCGCGACGTCGGGGACACCGAGTGCCCGGGCGGCGCCGGCTATGGCGCGGTCGAGCGGATTCGCGACATCGCCGCCAGCTTCAACAAGAGGGCGAGCACGCAGGATCTGATCGAATCACTCGAGGGTGGCGCGATCTACCGCTGTTGGCAAGCGATGGGTGCCACGAGGGGTTCACTTGGCGCACCGACGTCTCCAGAATCTGCGGGTTCGGGTTCGACGCGTTACGTCACCTTCGACAGGGGGGCCATCTACTGGTCGCCCAGCTGCGGCGCCGCGCCCCTCGCCGGTCCGATCTACGATGCTTGGGCAGCACTGGGATTCGAGCGAAGTGAACTGGGTCTGCCCACCAGCGCGGAGATCCAAGAGCCGCAGTGGATCGTGCAGAACTTTCAGCACGGCACCCTGAACATCGACCGCCAGAGCGGGACGGTGACGCGGGTGATCGATGGGGTGGCGTCGCAACTGCCGCCGCAGGGCCCCGGTGGTCCGCCGGTCCAGCTGGAGCGGTTTTCACCGGCTCGCAACCGCGTCTGATCAGCGCTCAACGCGCCCATCGACGGATAATGGGTGGCGAAGCCGGGGAAGTGGGTCTATTGACTGCCGCGTCAATATGTTTGGGTCGGCCGTTGGCCCCGAAGCGACGTTGGCGGTGATTGATGGCAATGGGGGCACGGGGTCCGTGCCTTAGGACCATGGGAAGGTCACCGCTATGACTACGTTCGCCGCCCGCCTCAACCGCTTGTTCGAGACGGTGTATCCGCCAGGCCGCGGGCCCTACACCGGATCCGAGGCCGTTGCGGCGCTCAGGGGCGCGGGTGTCAAGATCTCGGCGCCGTACCTGTCTCAACTGCGGTCGGGCAACCGTACGAACCCCTCCGTCGCCACGATGTCCGCGCTGGCCACGTTCTTCGGCGTGGAACCCGCCTTCTTCACCGACGATCGGTACCACACCGAGCTCGACAAGGAGCTGACCTGGCTGGATGCCGTGCATGACGAGCAGGTCCGCCACATCGCGACGCGCGTCATGGATCTGTCGCCGCGAGCCCGCCGGGAAGTGGAACTCAGAGCCGACGAACTGAGCCGCCAGGGGAGTCGGGAAAGTTGACGGGTACGGGGCTCAGGCGCTCGTGAACTCCGGCGGGTTGGCCGCGGCCGGATCGGGATTGGCGATCGGCATCCCCATGAACCGGCGGGCGTTGTCGCCCATGAACTCATAGGTACGTCGCACGTCCATGCCCTCGGCGTGCTTCCAGAAGCCGCTCGGCTCGGCCAGTCCCTCGGGATGCGGGTAGTCCGAACCGAAGAGCACTTGTCCCAGCCGACGGTGTTGACCACGTCGGAGACGCAGCCCTCCCAAAAGGGACTGATCCAGATGTTGCGCCGGAAGACGTCGTGCGGATGGTCGGGGAAGTTCTACGGCATCTTCTTGTACAGATCTTCGAAGTCGTTGAACAGCGGGAATATCCAGCCGCTGCCATTCTCGACGCTGGCGATCCTCAACTTCGGGAATCTCGTCAGCGTGCCGTGGCAGATCAGCGCGGTGATCATGTCGGCGATTTCGCGATGGCCCAGTGCCATCCAGCGAAACACCCTCTGGGTCATGAAGTTCGCCGTGTGCGGTGGCTCCCACTTGGCGACGTAATCATCCAGAGGCGGGCAGCTGGCGTGCAGGACGATCGGTAGCCCCGTGGCTTCGACGTCGCGCCAGAACGGATCGAACTCGCCCAAGGCGGGCGTGCGCCATCCGAGCATGCGTTGACCGGACCCGGTTTGATCAACGCTACTTGGGCGCCCCGTTCGAGGATGTAGGACAGTTCGCGCTGGGCCGCGTCGACCTCGCACAAATTGATGATCGGCGTGGAGAAGATGCGGTTCTCGTAGTCATACGACCAGTGTTCGGCCAGCCACACGTTGAGCGCGTGGATGATGGCCACCTGTAATTGGGGGTCGTCGGCTGCGGAGTGTTCGACCAGGCTCCCGAGCGTCGGATAGTTCAGTGCCTCTACGACGCTTTGGCGATCGAGCTCGGCGATGCGGTCCTCCGGGTTGCGGGTGGCCGCGGGTGCCGCGATGGCCTTGTCCTGCATCTCGTGCAGCGTCAGTCCTTCGGTGTTCGCAATACACGCAGGAACTCTTCGGCAACGACGACGCGGAATTTGGCGGCGGCGGTTCCAAGGAGGACCAGTTGGCGGTGCTGCTCGACATGTTCGGGTTCTTCACCGCGCTGACGGCATCACGCCGTGAACGGCCGACCGAGGATCTGGCATCCGCCATCGCGAATGCGCGCATCGACGGTGAGCCGCTGTCGGATGTCGTCACGGTGTCGTACTACGTCATCGTCGCCACTGCCGGACACGACACCACTAGCGCCACCATTTCGGGCGGCCTTCAGGCGCTCATCGAGAATCCCGATCAGCTGCAACGTCTTCGGGATGATCCGGACCTGATGGGGCTGTCCGCCGAGGAGATGATCCGCTGGGTCACACCGGTGAAGGAGTTCATGCGAACTGCCACCGAGGACATTACTGTTCGTCGCGTGCCGATCGCCGCGGGGGGAGTCGGTGCTGCTCTCCTACCCGTGGGCAACCGGGACGAGGAGGTGTTCACCGACCCGTTCCGCTTCGACATCGGCGCGACCCCAACAAGCACGTCGACTTCGGGTACGGCGTGCACTTCTGCCTCGGCGCCGCCCTGGCTCGCATGGAGGTGAACAGCTTCTTCTCGGCACTGGTGCCGAGGCTGAAGTCGATCGAATTGGCAGGCGATCCCGAGAACACGGCCACCATCTTCGTGGGCGGGCTCAAGCACCTGACGATCCGCTACGAATTGAGCTGACCCGGCTATGCGGCGTCCGGCTCCGGCCGTGGTCGTGCTCGCTTGATCCTTCGGTGGAAGCCATTGGTCCTGGGCTGCCGACTCGGGTCGACGGATTTTGGTGGGTACCAGAGTGTTCGACCCAGAGACTCCTCGTCGTACCGTCGACGAGCCTGCCACTCCGCATCGGATGGGCCAGCCGATAGATTGCCGTCCTGGCACGCCAGCGTGAGCCTGTCGATGTCAGTGGTGCCGTCGGGTGACCAGTCGATGAGGTGGTGCACCTCGGAGTTGTACGGGGGTTGATCGCAGCCGGGCACCGTGCACCCACCGTCGATGGTGTACAGAACGATGCGCTGGTCGGGTGATGCCAAGCGTTTGGATCGTCCGAGAAACAGTGGCCTGCCGCACTTCTCGTCGTAGATGTACAGGTAGTGATGAGCGTGGGCGGCCATCCTGATGGCCACCTCCATCGGCACGGTCGACCCACCACCGGTAACGGCGACACCGGAGGCCGATTCCAGGTCCGCCAACGTCATGGTGACGACGGCCGTGACGGGCAGCCCGCGATGCTGACCGAGATCGCCAGAGGCCAGCAAGGCGCGCATGGCCGCCTTGACGGCGTCGTGATTGCGCTGAACGGTCAATCGCGTGTCGCCAGCGGCGGCGCACGGATCGGGGTCGCCGTCGACAGTCGGTATCGGGTTCGTGGCGTCGCACATGCCCGGCCGGGCCAGTTTGGCGAGGATGATCTCCAGGTACGCGCCCGCCTCCGGATCGAGGCAGAATCTCCCGCGGCGCATGCCATCGGCGTCCTGAGGGCCCAGCACGAACTCACGGCGGGCGGCGCGGCTGCGCTCGCGGGTGAAGGGGTCGTCCCGGGTGGCGTCGTACTCGGCCAGCAGCAGCGCGGCGTCGCGTCGCAACACCTCGGGCCGTTCGGCGACCGCCACCCCGGTCAACTCCAGGTCGAAGCGTGCGCGATCGGCGTCGGTGGCGTTGTCGGGTAGCTTGCCTACCGTGTCGCGGATGATCCGGACGTGTTCGTTGCCGACGAGTCCATGACGCGCTGCGGCAGCGGTTTCGGGTAGCGCCGGCCGTTCGGTGGCCAGATCGGCAGCCGTTGCGACACGCGTGCCCGCCTCGGTGCCCGAGAGGTGCAACAGATTCGCCACGTGATCGCGCAGCCGGCGGGTGCGGGCCGGTAGCGGCGCGCGGAGTCGGTTGATCGCGTCGTACCCGACGAGCTGCTGTTTGCGTTGCGCGGACTCGAGAGTGACCAGAACCGAGTCGACGATCTCGGTCGGTAGTTCGTTCCAAGGCAGTTCGGCGAGGTCTGCCACGGCCGACTGCAGGCATGCCTGGCGCGCCGCCACTTCTTCGAGATCGATCGCCATGCCACCTCCCGTCTTCGAATGTTTGTTCGAGTATGACAGAGGGGTCTGACATTGAACGCTCAGCAGCACCGGCTCTGTGGATTGCGCTCCGTCGCGTCGTGCCGCATTCGCCAGTACTCACGCTCGGAGCAGACCGGTTCGCCGGGATGGGTGCGCTCCCGGTGAACCAGGTAGCGCTGGTAGTGGTTGTCGCCCA
>NZ_JAVROT010000583.1:0-12727 GCF_032162605.1 Mycobacterium sp.
CGATGTTGGCCAGCACGTTCAGCCGACCGCGGTGCGGCATGCCGATGACGACCTCGTCGAGGCCGTGTTCGGCGGCCTGGTCGAGCACCGCGTCCATCATCGGGATGACGCTCTCGGCGCCCTCCAACGAGAAGCGCTTCTGGCCAACGTACTTCGTCTGCAGGAACGTCTCGAAGGCCTCGGCCGCGTTCAGCTTGGAGAGGATGTACTTCTGCTCGGCGACCGTGGGCTTGTCGTGCTTGACCTCGACGCGTTCCTGAATCCACTTCTGCTGCTCGGGTTCCAGGATGTGGGTGTACTCGACGCCGACGTGGCGGCAGTAGGCGTCACGCAGCACCGACAGCACGTCGCGCAACTTCTTGTAGTCGGCGCCCGCGAACCCGTCGACCTTGAACACCCGGTCCAGGTCCCACAGTGTCAGCCCGTGGGTGAGCACGTCGAGGTCGGGGTGGCTGCGGAAACGGCCCTTGTCCAGTCGCAGCGGGTCGATGTCGGCCATCAGGTGGCCACGATTGCGGTATGCCGCAATCAATTCGATGATGCGCGCGTTCTTGTCGAAGATCGAGTCGGGGTTGTCGGTGCGCCACCGCACCGGCTCGTAGGGGATGCCCAGTTCGCGGAAGATCTCGTCGAAGAAGTCGTCGGACAGCAGGAACCCGTGGATGGTGCGCAGGAAGTCGCCGGACTCCGCGCCCTGGATGATGCGGTGGTCGTAGGTCGACGTCAGCGTGATCAGCTTGCCGAGGCCCATGTCGGCGATGCGTTCCTCGCTGGCGCCCTGGAACTCCGCCGGGTACTCCATTGCGCCCGCGCCGATGATGGCGCCCTGACCGCTCATGAGGCGAGGCACCGAGTGCACGGTGCCGATGGTGCCGGGGTTGGTCAGCGAGATCGTCACTCCCGCGAAGTCTTCGGCGGTGAGCTTGCCGTCGCGCGCCCGGCGGACGATGTCCTCGTAGGCCGCGATGAACTGCCCGAAACGCATGGTCTCGCAACGCTTGATGGCCGCGACGACGAGCTGACGCTTGCCGTCCTTACCCTGCAGGTCGATCGCCAGCCCGAGGCTGGTGTGGGCTGGTGTGACGACGTTCGGCTTGCCGTCGATCTCGGCGAAGTGCCGGTTCAGGTTGGGGAACTCCTTGACCGCCTGGACGATCGCGTAGCCCAGAAGGTGGGTGAAGCTGATCTTGCCGCCGCGGGTGCGCTTGAGGTGGTTGTTGATGACGACGCGGTTGTCGATCATCAGCTTGGCCGGAATGGCTCGCACGCTCGTCGCCGTGGGTACGCCCAGGGACGCATTCATGTTCTTCACGACGGCAGCAGCGGCCCCGCGGAGTACCGCGACCTCGTCGCCTTCCGAAGACGGTGCCGCGGCCTTCGGCTTGGCGTCCGCGGCCTTGGCCGGCTCCGCCTTGGCCGGCTCGGGCTTGGTGTCCTCTGCTACCGCAGGCTTGCCGGCCGCCGGCGCCGCGGCGGCATGGCCGTTGATGCTCGACGCCGCCTTCGTCTCGTTGGTCGGCTCGGGGGAGTAGTCGACGAGGAACTCGTGCCAACTCGGATCGACCGAGGAGGGATCTTCGCGAAACTTGCGATACATTTCCTCGACAAGCCACTCGTTCTGTCCGAATGGTGAAGGTGAACTGCTCACGGCAGCTACTCGCCTCGATTCCTTCTAACCCCGCGGGCGCGCCGTCTGCCGCTCGCTCGTTGCCGCATAAAGGCTAGCGCTTCCGGCGCACCGCGTACCGGCCAACGCCACTTGTCACGTCAGTCCGACGTCGATGGCGGCCGATCTCATTGTCAGGGTCTCTCCTCGCGAGAGGCGCCTGGGCTCCTGGGCGCCCGTCCTGCTAGTCCGGCGCCCGCAGTGCGCGTGTGCCCGGCGCGGGCAATACGTGCAGCGTCGCGGGCCACCGCGGAGGCGGTGTTCCGAATGCGCCGTGGGCGTTCGCGATGATCTTCTTGGCCATCGCCCGGTTGCCCACGCCGCCGATCACCGCACCGATGCCGACGGGGAGCATCTTCCCGAAGGCGATCGCCCCACGCTTCAGCGCGTACTTCTTGACGAAGAACTTGAGCAGTCGCCCGTTCAACTGCGACACCGCGGGCAACGGGAGCGACGCCGCGCCGTCGGAAAGCCAGGCGCCGCCGGTCCGACCCGAACCGATGAGGTCTGCGACGGCACGCTTGCCGTCGTCTCCGACCAGCACCGCGAGCACCAACGCGCGGCGACGCTCCCGGTGTTCGGCGGGAATGCCGTAGACCTCGGCGACGGCCAGAACGAAGACCGCCGTCGCCTCGAGGAACACGACGGTTTCACCGGCGACGGCAGACATGGCCACCAGCGTGCCGATGCCAGGGAAGGCCGCAGCGGAGCCGACGGCCGCGCCGCTGGCCATCACGGCGGCAAGGTAGTGCCTTTCCAACTTCTCGACGATGTCGGCAGGCGTCGCGTCCGGGCTGTGCTCGCGAAGCCGCTCTACGTAGGCCTTGACGGCGGGGGCCTGCACGCGGGCGCCACGTTCGATGATCTGGGACAGCGCGCGCGCCGCAACGCTCGGGTCGTCGGCAGACTCCTTGCCGGTGGCGGGCAGTTGGCTCTTGGCGCTGGAACGAGCGCTCATTGTTCGGCCTCCAGGTGCGGACGGGCGAGATCAGGGTATCCCTGACATACCCGCCTTGATGCCTGCTCAACGAACCACGGTCCCTGCGCGTGCCCGCCGGTGAGATCGGTCACCGTTCGCCCTGGGAAGAAAAAATTGGTAATCATTGCTAAACAAAGTCATGGCAGCATCTGGACACGTGGACCTCAAGAGTGCTGCACCGGCCCGGTCACTGTCGGCTGACGGCACGCCGGTGCCGAGTCAGACCCGGATGATCGTGGTGCTGGGCCTGCTCGTCGCCTTGGGCCCGCTGACCATCGACATGTACCTGCCTTCACTGCCGCGGATCGCCGAGGACTACTCGGTGTCGTCGTCGGTGGTGCAGCTGACCCTCACCGGGACCCTGGCGGGCCTGGCCATCGGTCAGTTGGTGATCGGTCCGCTCTCCGATTCGCTCGGTCGTCGCCGCCCGCTGATGGCGGGCATCGTGCTGCACATGCTGGCCTCGCTGCTGTGCCTGTTCGCGCCGAGCATCGTGGTGCTTGGCATCGCGCGGGGACTGCAGGGCGTCGGCGCGGCCGCCGCGATGGTGGTCGCGATCGCGATCGTCGGCGACCTGTTCACGGACAACACGGCCGCCACCGTCATGTCGAGGCTGATGCTGGTGCTCGGCGTGGCTCCGGTGGTGGCGCCGTCACTCGGTGCGGCCGTGCTGCTGCGCTTCTCGTGGCACTGGGTGTTCGCCGTCCTGGTCGTGCTGGCCGGGCTGCTTCTTCTCCTCGCGGTGCTGGCCCTGCCCGAGACGCTGCCGGTTTCGCATCGACGGCCACTGAAGGTGCGCGGCATCCTGGCCACCTACGGCGGGCTCCTGCGGGACAAGCGTTTCGTCATCCTCGTCCTGGTCGCCGCGTTGGGCATGTCGGGACTGTTCGCCTACGTCGCAGGCGCGTCGTTCGTGCTGCAGGGCCGCCACGGTCTCGACCAGCAGACCTTCGCACTGGTCTTCGGAGCGGGCGCGGTCGCGCTCATTGCGGCGACGCAGTTCAACGTGGTGCTCCTGCGCCGCTTCACGCCGGGGACGATCACGGTGTGGGCGCTGGCCGCATCCGCCGCTTCGGGCGTGGCGTTCGTCGGGTTGGCGGCGGCGGGGGTCGGCGGACTGGCCGCCTTCGTGCTGCCCGTATGGGCCATCCTGGCGGCGATGGGCTTCGTCATCCCCAACGCACCTGCGGTGGCGCTGTCCCGTCACCCCGATGCCGCAGGAACTGCGGCGGCGATGCTTGGCGCCGGGCAGTTCGGTCTCGGGGCGGCCGTGGCTCCGCTGGTCGGTGTCCTCGGCAACGACGAGTTGGCGCTCGCGGTGGTCATGACTGCGGGCGCGGTGATCGCGTTGGTGGCACTGCTTGCGGTGGGCGTCTCCAGCTCGGACGACGGCGAGGTTGACGCACTGGCCGGCGTGGTCCCCGACGCCGCGTGAACTGCACCGTTTGCCGGTGACCCCACGGGGTAGCCGACTTGTCGGGACACCGACGAATCCGTAGCGTCGGCGCAATAGCTTCGCAACGCATGGTCGAATAAATGCTGCAGACGATGACCCCCTCTCCGGTGCCCTGCGCCGCCATGGCACGGACCGCGATGCTGCGCGCCGGGGCGAGCGAAGCGACGGGAAGATGCGCCGGGGCGAGCGAAGCGACGGGAAGATGCGGCGGGGCGAGCGAAGCGACGGGAAGATGCGCCCTTGGCGAGGCATCGCGATGACGTCGGCGCTGCCAATACTGCGGCCTCGGACCGACAATCCGTGGAACGCACTGTGGGCCCTGCTCGTCGGCTTCTTCATGATCCTTCTCGACGCCACGATCGTCTCGGTCGCGAACCCGTCGATCATGGATGCGCTCGACGCGGACTACGACGCGGTCATCTGGGTGACCAGCGCGTACCTGTTGGCCTACGCGGTGCCACTGCTGCTGGCGGGCAGGCTGGGCGACCGGTTCGGGCCGCGGAACCTGTACCTGGCCGGGCTGGCGGTGTTCACCGCGGCGTCGCTGTGGTGTGGACTCGCGGGCAGCATTGAGGTCCTCGTCGCCGCCCGTGTCGTCCAGGGGATCGGCGCGGCGCTTCTGACACCCCAGACGCTGTCCACGATCACGCGGATCTTCCCGCCCGCGCGGCGCGGTGTCGCGTTGAGCGTGTGGGGTGCCACGGCGGGTGTCGCCACCCTGGTCGGCCCGCTGGCGGGCGGCGTCCTGGTCGACGGACTGGGTTGGCAGTGGATCTTCATCGTCAACGTGCCCATCGGCGTCCTCGGTCTGGTGTTGGCCCTCGTCTTCGTCCCGTCGCTGCCGACCGAGAAGCACGGCTTCGACGCGATCGGCGTCGTGCTGTCCGGCGTCGGCATGTTCCTGGTGGTCTTTGGGCTGCAGGAGGGCCAGTCGCACGACTGGGCGCCCTGGATCTGGGCCATGGTGCTGGCCGGCGTCGCCGCGATGGCGGCCTTCGTCTACTGGCAGGCGGTCAACCCCCACGAACCGCTGATACCGCTGAAGATCTTCCGCGACAACGACTTCAGCATGTCCAGCTTCGGAATCGCCGTGATCAGCTTCACCGTGACCGCGATGATCCTGCCGGTGATGTTCTATGCGCAGGCGGTGTGCGGGCTGTCCCCGACCCGGGCGGCATTGCTGACGGCGCCGATGGCGATCGCGACGGGCGTCTTGGCGCCGTTCGTGGGCAAGCTCGTCGACCGGGCGCACCCGCGACCCATCGTCGGGTTCGGTTTCTCCGCCCTGGCGATCGCCCTCACCTGGCTGTCGATCGAGATGACGCCGACGACGCCGATCTGGCGGCTGGTGCTGCCGTTCCTGCTCATAGGCATCGGGATGGCGTTCATCTGGTCCCCGCTGGCGGCCACCGCGACCCGTAACCTGCCGCCGGAAGAGGCGGGCGCCGGCTCGGGCGTCTACAACGCGACGCGGCAGGTCGGCGGCGTCCTGGGCAGTGCTGGCATGGCGGCGTTCATGACGTCGCAGATCAGCGCCGCGATACCCGCCGCCGAGGACCCGGGGGTCGGCGAGGGTTCGGTGACCCGGCTGCCCGGCTTCCTGCACGAACCGTTCTCGGCCGCGTTGTCCCAGTCGCTGCTGCTGCCCGCGCTCGTCGCGCTGTTCGGCGTGATCGCCGCGCTGTTCCTGCGCGGGTTCGGCGACGGCCAGGCGTCCGCCACCCGGCGCGGGGCGACGACTCGGTTCGTCGACGCACGGCTCGAACCCGACTACTTTCCCGACGACGACGACTACGTCGAATACACCGTCGAGTGGGCTTCCGAAGACGGGGAAGCAGATGGGGAGGCAGAGGGCCAAGCCGAGTGGGACGAACCCCGTCACGCGGTGGAAAGACCGACCGCCGTCGTCCCGCCCGGAGTGATCGCCGCCGACGAGAGCGTCACCGAGCCACTCGCCGTGCACGTCGAACACCCGATGCACGCGCCGGCCGAAACCTGGCATGGCGGGCCGGTTGACACGTGGCACAGCCTGATGGAGGACGACCCCGTGCAACCGCAGGTCGACACCGAGCCGGACACGGAGCCCGAGCTCATCGTGGTCGCCGAACCCCTTCGGGCGCCGCAACCCGTGCCCGGCCGCAACGAAGACGCGCCGTGGCGGAGCATGCTCGATGACCTGCTCGAGAACTCGGCGCGCGTACCCACGTGGGCGCCTGAGCCGATCGGGTTCAACCGCAACGGATTTCACCACGACGCGGAGGACAAGTTCCAGGTTCTGCCGCCCGCGGCGCCGCCTGGCGGCAAACATTCACGCACGGAGGACGACGGGGGCGACGCGGGAACCTACGGCAGGCACTCCATGCCGTTCCATGACTGAGTCATCGAAGAGCACCGCGGGGTTCAGATGCCCGTCCAAGTCGAACGCCGTCTTCAGCGGGCGCACGGGGGCGATGTCCGCGCCGGTGCGCGACATCGTCAGATAGTCGCGCTTGCGGGTCCCCACTCCGTGCTCAGAACTGACGTTGCCGCGGCACTGGGCGATCAGCGCCATCATCGCCGAGTACAACGCCCGCTCGGTCTCGGTGTCTAGCACGCAGCGCGCCAGGTTCAGATGCAGATTGCCTTCGCCGATGTGTCCGAACAGCACGGGGATGGCATCGGGGGCGTGCTCGCCTACCAGCCGAGCTGCCGCCGTGGCGAACTGTGCGATCATCGAAAGTGGCAGTGAGACATCGAATTTCAGTGGCGGACCATAAATCCCCAGCACGTCGGCGACGGCCTCGCGAACCTGCCAGAGGCGCTGCCGGGTGGCGGTGTCGACGCCGACCGCAGGGCCGACGCCCATGTGCTTGGCCGTCAGCGCGCTTGCCCTCGCGTCGATCAGTTCGAGGGCGGCGATGCCGTCGGCGTCACGGAACTCGCGGCCGACATCGATGAGCGCGTCGAGGTCGTCGAACCCCGCGATCGCCGTAATGCGTTGGGTCGGTGTGGGATGCAGCCGCAGATCCAGGCCCGTGATCACGCCGAGCGTCCCTTCGGCGCCGACGAACAGGAGGCCAGGTCGTAGCCGGTGTTGTCGCTGCGCACCTCGCTGTGGCGTCGTAGCGCCGACCCGTCGGGCAGCGCGACGTTCAGGCCGAGGACCTGTTCACCCATGTTGCCGTAGCGCACGGTCCGCAATCCACCTGCATTCGTCGAGGCCATGCCGCCCACTGTCGCCGAGTTCCGTGCGGCGAGGTCGACGCCGAAAACCTGGCGTCGGGTGCGGCGCGCTGCACCGCTGCCAGCGTCGCTCCTGCGCCCGCATGGACGCGGCGTTCGACCGTGTCGACGTCACCTATGGTCGAGAGCCTTTCGGTGGAGAGCAGGACGTCGCTTTGCTCGGGGACGGTGCCCGCCACCAAAGAGGTACGTCCGCCCTGCACCGTCACGCTCGAGCCTGCGTCGCGACACTCCCGCAGGACCGCCGCGACCTCGTCGCGGGAACACGGGCGCACCAGCGCGGCGGCTCGTCCCCGATAGCGTCCGTGTAGTCGACGCAGCGCCCGGCGAGGACGTCGGGATCGGTGCTGACGTACTTGGCGCCGACGATCGCGGCGAGCCGGTCGGTCAGCGTTTCACTGTCAGTGACAGAAACGCACCGAGGTCGATCAATCCCGCCGGCGTCGACGGCAGGTAGTCGGTCAGGAGCGTCGCGCGGACGATGATCGCCGCGTACTTGGCCCGGCTCACGGCGACGTTGAGCCGATTCCGATTAAGCAGGAAGGAGATTCCGCGCGGTACTTCGTCGGCAGAGGATGCGGTCATCGACACGAATACGACGGGAGCCTGCCTGCCTTGGAACTTGTCGACGGTGCCTACCTCGACGCTGGTCAGGCCCACGGCGTCGAGTCGCTGTCGCAGCGTGACCACCTGTGCGTTGTACGGGGTCACGACCAGCACGTGGTCCTGGCCCAGCGGTACCGTGCCGTTCTCGTCGGTCCACGGCGTACCGAGGAGGAGCTGAATCTCGTCGACGATCGCGTCGGCTTCCTCGGGGCTCTCGGTCGAATTGCCGTCGTGGTCGATCTCGAGGACTCGCACTCCTGGCGTGACTCCATCGAGGCGCCGGGCGGTGCTTAATTTCTCGTGCGAGCGGAGGCGACCGTCGTAGGACAGCCGCGACACCGGACCACATACCGCGGGATGCATGCGGTAGGACAGGTCGAGGAAGTACCCCCGTTCCCGTGGCAGAGTGTGATGGCCATCGACCAGCCAGCCGAGAGCCGAGTGGTCGACGGGTTCGGGGTGGGTGCCCTGGGTGACCTGCGGCAGCTGCTGCGGATCACCCAGCAACAGCAGGTTCCTGGCGGCGCTCGCCACCGCGATGGTGTTGGCCAGGCTGTACTGGCCCGCTTCCTCGAGCACCAGCAGGTCGAGGCTGCGCCGGGCGACGCGGCCGTCGTTGGCGAAGTCCCATGCGGTGCCGCCGATCACGCAACCCTCGTGGTCGGCGATGAACGCTGCGTAGTCCTTCTCGTCGACTACTCGCCAAGGTGCGTCGGAGGCCTTCTTCTTGCCCACCCGATAGGGGTCCACGCCGGCGTCGATCACGCACCCGAGGAGATTCTCGACGACGGCGTGCGACTGTGCGACGACGCCGACTCGCCAACCGTGGTCACCGACCAGCCGTGCGATGACCTGAGCGGAGGTGTACGTCTTGCCGGTGCCCGGCGGCCCATGCACCGCGAGGTAGGACGAATCGAGATCCAGGAGGGCGTTGGCGATGTCATCGATGACCATACCGGTGCGGGGGAGGGTGCCACCGCTGACGGTGCGCGGGGGACGGCGCAGCAGGATGTCGGTCACCGCGTCGGCAGGCAGGTTGGGCAATGCGGCGCCGACGAATGCCGCAGTTGCCGCGATCGAGTCCTGCAGCGGCTTGGTGTTGATCGGCGCCCCGGGGGTCAGCGCGAACGGCAACTCGTCGAAGCACCCCCCCTCGTTGGGTTCACGCTCCCGGATGAGAACTTGGGTGGGAGCCGACGGATCGTCGCACTCCAGTGCCGTCGCCGAGCCCCAGACGCGGCGGTCGGGGTCCCCGGCGAGGCCCGTCGGCCCCGGGGGAGCGTAGAGCGCGTAGACGTCGCCGCGTCCGAGATCGCCCGTGGCGAGTTCGCCGGTCAGCATTACTTGCCGCTGCTGCTTGCGAGCCTTCGGTGGCTTGTGCCAGTCGGCGACGACCTCGGCGTGCTCGACGATGAACACCCCGCTTGCGTCGGCCCATTCGTCGACGGGGTTGTTGATGCGGTCGAAGTGAGCCCACCAGAAGGGCTTCTCCTCGCGCTTGTGGTAACCGCGGGCGGCCGCCATCATCGCCACGGCGGTCTGCTCGGCGGTGCGCTCTTCGACACCGTCGCCCGCGAACCGCATCAGCGTGCGTTCGAGCCCGTCGGCGATCTCGACCGCGGTTTGCGCTTCGGCGTCGCGCACGGGTTGCGGGCCGCGGGGTGGCACCTCCGACTCGATGGCCCTGGCCACCAACCAGTCGCGAAGCCGCCGCGTCGACCGGCAGTCGTAGCGGTTGTAGTCCTCGATCTCCTTGAGCACGATCGCTGCCTCGTCGGCGTGCCCGGCGTCACGCAGCGCGCTGTAGCGGGCGTACTGCGTGATGGAGTCGGTGGCCGTGGTCACCTCACCGCCGCGCAGCTCATTGCCCATGTAGAGCGGTTCGAGGTACTTGATGGAGTAACTCTCGGTGCCCACGCGAATACTCTTGCGCACCAACGGATAGAGGTCGACGAGGACGCCGTTGCGCAGCAGGTCGTCGACGTCGTTCTCGCCGACGCCGTAGCGCCCGGCCAGGCGTAGCAGCGTGCTCTTCTCATACGCCGCGTAGTGGTAGACGTGCATGCCCGGATAGCGCTTGAGACGCTTGCGCACCATGGCGAGGAAGTCGATGAGGGCTTGGCGCTCGCTGGCCCGGTCGTGGGCCCAGTACGGGGTGAACTCGCCGGTGACGGTCAGTACGCCCCACAGGTACTCGAGCCCCCACTCTCGCCCGTCGACCGTCCACAGCGGGTCGCCCTCGAAGTCGAAGAACAAGTCACCCCTGTCGGCGTCCGGCAGCGTCATCAGCGGCTGTGCGTCCACCACCTCATACGGCGGCTTGCCGTCGACCCGTTCGGCGATCTGAAGCCGGGCCTGCGCGGAGAGTTTGTTCACCGTGCGCGTGGAGAGTTCGGGTACCGCGTCGGCGTGCTCCGCCAGCGCGTGCATGGTGGTGATGCCTGCGTCGAGCATGCGGGCGCGTTGGCTGACCCGCATCCCCGCCACGAGCAACAGGTCGTCGGTGGCGCGCACCTGGACGGCGCACTCGGGGCAGCGGAAGCACGCGCGGACCGCTTCGTCCTCCCACGTCACGGCCGCACCGCCGGCGAGGTGGTCGTCGAGCAGGCGTTCCAGTGCGGCGCGTCGTGGCAGGTAGACGGGAAGCAGTTCGTCCACCCGGTAGGCCGCGACCGCGCCGTCACCGAGGACCAGTTCGACCTCGTCGGCCACCGGCACGCCACTGCGGGCGAGAGTGTCGGCGTAGGCAGCCAGTTGCAGCAGCGCCTCGACCTTGACCGAGCGGGCGAGCTTGGTGTCGCGCAGGCGGTATCGGTCGCCCTCCAGCACCAGGAAGTCGGCGAAACCGGCGAACCGGCCGTCGAACATCGCCGCCTGGTAGATGACCGAAGAACGGCTCTCGACCGCGCGCATCGTCTGGTCGAACGCGGCGCACAGGCCCGCTGCGCTGTACTTCGGGCGGCCGATGACGGTCACGTCGTCGTCGAACTCGGCGCGCAGGTCGTCGAGCTGGCGGCGTTCGTGATCGTCACCGAGAGTCGAAGTGCGGGCGAGCAGTTCGTCCTCTACCCCGATGTTCGGGCCGCGCCCGAGTTTGGCGTCGAAGGCGCGCAACAGCGCGTACTCGCACCGCGCCGCGGCGGCGAGATCGGAGGCGCTGTAGACGACGCGGTCGTCACCCCCATCAGCTAGGACGAACACGCCCGCAACTGTAGGTCAGCTCTCCGACAGCGAGGCCGCGGGGAGTTCGCGTCCGGATTCCGAAGTAGATGCCGAACCGTCGCGAACCCTAGGCGATATGCGCCTGGGAGATCGGTCTCAGACGGTTCCCCCGGCCGCTTCCCGTCGACGTTGCTCGCGATAGATGACCCTGGTGCGCTCGGTGTGGATGCGCATCAGGGCGCAGGCTCGGCCGCCGTCTCGGCCAGCGAGCGCTTCTATCAACTCGGCGTGCTCCTCCCAGGCGTCTCTCGATCGCACCTGTGCGATGGGCATGTAGTACCACCGCACCCGGTGCTCGACTGAGGCCCTGAGATCGGCGAGGACTTTGTTGCCGGACATGCCGACGATGTAGGTGTGCAACGAGGCGTTGGCGGACAGGAGGACCTCCTGGTCGTCCACGGCGAGCGCTTCTTCGCCGATGCGTTGCAGCTCCCACAGGTGCCGTACCTGCTCGGGCGTTGCCTGCTCGGCGGCCAGCTTGGCGGACTCCGCCTCGAGGATGCTGCGCGCGGCGAGAAGCTGGTCTGCCTCGGACTCGGTGGGGACGTGGACGAACGCGCCGAGTGCGGGCCGCAGGTCCACCCAGCCCTCGGTGTGCATGCGCTGTAGCGCCTCCCGGAGGGGCTGCCTGCTGACTCCCAGCGACGCCGCCAGCTCTTTCTCGACCAGATGCTCACCCGGTTGCAATTTACGAGTGATGATCATCTCGATGAGGGCGTCGAAGACGGCTTCGCGCAGAGGCGCCGGCCGTTCAATGGGAACCCCGACGGGCCTCGCGGAGGCTGGGCGCACACCACCGGAGTCGGTGTGAGTCGTCGACGCGTAAGCCATGACTCGCGCTCCTCGTCACATCGGGGGCGGGCCGGTTTCCCGCAACTCAGCATACAGTCGCCAGGATTCAATAAGCGTCGTTTGGAGCCGTGCCGGGACATCGCGTTCGCGGGTTGCCGCGGGGAGGGTCGAGTTGTTTCCCAATACGAAACGGGCTTGCGGTCCAGCGGGGCCATGCGTTTCGAATCATCCTGTCTGGATCGAAGTTTGGGAGGTTCATCGCCAGCTCGGCACCTTGCACGCGTCGGACCTACGCTCACCGGCCGATGAGACGTGACGCTGGAAGTCGACGTTGGCGCGCCGCCCACCCTCCAGTTCGACTCGCCGGACCTGGTCGGCTTGAGCGCCCCACCGTGGCCACCGCACTGGAAGCCGCTCGAGATGACGATCTACGCACCCGAAAACTCAATGCCACAGCAAAATTGGGCCGCCTCGAACCCGTGGAGGCAATTGGTTGCGATCCGATCTGGTCGCACCCCTGCAGCACGGGACTGTGGCGCGCCTGCCACGAATCCCCGCGCGACCGCCTACCCCGTGTTGCCGATGAGTTCGACCCCGTTGCCGTTCCAGTGGAATCGGACGACGCTCCTGAGTCCACTGGTTGCGTTGAGGTACATCAGCGCGATGGTGTCGCCGGTGGTGGCCGTTTCGTCGATCCCGTTGAAGCCGTAGGTGTCCGGCACGCCGGTCGGGATGACCTTGCCGAGGTGGAACAGCACCGCGCGGGTGTTCGGGTTGTCGGAGT
>NZ_JAVROT010000584.1:0-20370 GCF_032162605.1 Mycobacterium sp.
CTTCAACTACCAGAAGGCGCGGGAGATCCCGTCGTTCACCCCGCCGAAGGATCTGCAGCCCGGTGAATACCGCATGCAGCAGGAGGACGTGAACCGCAGCCAGGAATTCCGCAAGTGCATCGAGTGCTTCCTGTGCCAGAACACCTGCCACGTGGTGCGTGACCACGAGGAGAACAAGCAGGCGTTCTCCGGGCCGCGGTACCTGATGCGTGTCGCCGAGCTCGACATGCACCCACTGGACACCGTGGACCGCAAGGACATGGCCCAGGAGGACTTCGGGCTTGGCTACTGCAACATCACCAAGTGCTGCACCGAGGTCTGCCCCGAGCACATCAAGATCACCGACAACGCGCTGATCCCGATGAAGGAGCGCGTGGCGGACCGCAAGTACGACCCGATCGTGTGGCTGGGGAACAAGCTCTTCAAACGGTGAGAGCACCCCTGGACGAACGTGAACTGGCCGCGAGAATTCTCGCGGCCAGTTCGCGTTGGCGCGTAGGCTCGTGACAGCTGCCAACCAACACCCATCAACGACGAAGGGAGGCGCCACATGAGCAGTGGAGAAACACAGAGCGTCAACGACATTCGCACCGCGATCCGCGAGCTGACCGCACGGGCCGAGCTGGCCCGCAAGGAGGGCAGGCGCGACGACGCCGCTGAGATCGACAAGCGGATTCAGGGCTACCGCGAGGAGCTCGGCCAGCGCCCCTGAGAAGCAGCCTCAGGCGCCCAGCCGACGGAACGTGCTGCGGTGGAACACGATCGGCGGGATGTCGTCATGAACCGTGATGTCGTGCACCCGCAGAACGACGATCGTGTGATCGCCCGCGGGGACAAGCTGCTCGATGGCGCTCTCCAACCAGACACTGGTGCCGTGGATGAACACCGCGCCGCCCGCGGTCGACTTGGTCTCCAGACCCGCGAACCGGTCACCCGTCTTGGCCGCGAGCGTCTTCGCCGCCTCGTCGTGCGACTCGCCGAGCACGCTGATCCCCAGGAGCGGCAGGTCCTTGAGCTTGGGCCACGTCGTCGACGAATTCTGTACGCAGAAGGACACCAGCGGCGGGTCCAGCGACACCGGCACGAACGTGCTCGCCGCCAAGCCGACCAGGGTGCCATCGACCTCGGCGGCGATCGCGATCACGCCGGACGGAAAGTGACCGAACGCCTCACGCAGTGAAGCCGGACTCAGATCTGTGCTGCTCATAGCGACTCCATCTTCACATGAGTTTCCCTGCCCACCCAGCTACGCCCGCGCATTCCCTGCCCCACCCAGCTACGCCCGCCCATAAAGATGCACAGCAGCGACGTCGGGATGCGCGCGCAATCGACTCTTCCAAGCATTGCGGCCGTACACCGCGAAGATCCTCTCGTTGGACGGGTCCGCGGTGATGCCGCGGGCCTTGGCGGCCAGCTCGTCCGGCAGCGACAGCACCGGAAACTGGGCGTCCAGCCTCGGATTGAAGAAGTACGGCACCGAGATGCGCTCCCTGGCTGAGAGCGCCACCCGATGCTCGGTGGCACGCAGATAGCCGCCGCTGGCGATCTCGAGCATCTCACCGATGTTGACGATGAGCGCGCCCGGCAGCGGGTCGACGTCGACCCACTCTCCATGGTCATCTCCCGTCGCTTCGCTCGCCCCGGTGGACCCGCGGACCTCCAGGCCACGGCTGCCTGGTTCGGCGAGCAACAGCGTGAGCACGCCCGCATCGCGGTGGGCGCCGACCCCCTGGGGGCCGTCGGCCTCGGCCGGGTAGCGGACGATCTTGATCAACGTGGCGGGGGTCTCCGCGAACGCCGCATCGAAGACGTCCTCGGGGCTGCCGAGCGATACGGCGAAGTGCCGCAGCAACCTTCGTCCGACGTCGGCGAGTGCGGCGTCCCATTCGGCGATGACCCCTGGCAGCTCGGGCAGCGCGGGCGGCCACTGGTTGGGACCCTGCAGTCGCAGATACGGCTCTGCCGGGTTGCGCACGGGCACGCGCTCGGGTCCGATGTCGATCTGCTCGCGCCAGTCGACGGCGCCGCCGGTGAGCTCACCGCCGAGGCGCGTGTAGCCGCGAAAGTGCGGACTGTTCACCATCGCGACCGCGTCCTTATCCTGCTGCGGTAGAGCGAACAACGCCCGCGCCGATGCGAGCACGCGCGCGGTCAGGTCGTCGGGAACCCCGTGTCCGGCGAGGTGGAAGAAACCCACCTCGTGCGCCACCGATCGCAGGCGCTCCCGCAGCGGGGCGGCCTCGTCACGCAGGTCGACGACGGGCAGCGCGGTTTGAACGGACACGCCTTCCATGATCGCCGCGATCGGGCATCTCGGCCACGTTCTCGATCGACGTGAACTCAAGTCGCCGACGGCAGGGGCATTCCCCAGGGACGCCAACCGCTTTCACCCGGTTCCCAGATTTGCTGGATCGATCCCACAGCATCGCCGGTGATGCCGACCACGGGTCACGTGACCGAACAGCTGACGGTAACCTGACGCCCATGCCTCAGCCGACTCTTCTCTCAATTCTGCGCGAGCGTGCCGGCCTTCAGCCCGACGACAAGGCGTTCACCTACACCGACTACGAGCAGATCGGCATCGTCAGCCGGCAAGGCCGGTTCACCCGGTTGGACGCCTAGCCGGTCGAGCGAAACCGGCACTGACCCACCATGTGGATCACTCTTCTGGTGATGGCCGTCGCCGTGAGCCTGGAACCGTTCCGCATCGGCATGACGGTCCTGATGCTGAACCGGCCGCGGCCGATCCTGCAGTTGCTGGCGTTCCTGGTTGGCGGCTTCACGATGGGAACGGCGGTGGGACTGGTCGTGCTCTTCGTCCTGCGGCCCGCGCTGCTGGGGTCTGCGCACTTCACCTTGCCCAAGGTGCAGATCGTGATCGGCGTGCTGGCCCTGCTGGTCGCCGCCGTGCTGGCCACCGGCCTCCAGCTTCGCCGGTCCGACCACCCCGGGCGACTGTCGGCGCAGGCTCGGCGACTGACGAACGGCAGTTCGCCGTGGGTGGCGGCGGTGGCAGGCCTCGGCATCGCGCTACCGTCCCTCGACTATCTGGCGGCGCTAGCCGTCATCCTCGCTTCCGGCACCACCGCCATGACTCAGGTCGCTGCGCTGATGATGTTCAACGTGGTGGCCTTCGCTCTCGTCGAACTGCCACTCGTCGCCTACCTGATCGCGCCGCACCGGACCCGGGCGGCGATGAACGCGCTGCACCGCTGGCTCCGGTCACGCCGTCGCCGTGACGTTGCCGCTCTGCTGGCCGGGGTCGGTGGCTTCCTGGTCGTGGTCGGGCTGGTGGGCCTGTGAGCCCCGCCGGCAGGGCTTAGGCGTCCAACCGGGTGAATTGATCCTGGCGGTACTGCTCGACGCAGGCGGCCCGTCGAATCTTGCCGCTCGTCGTGGTCGGAATCGACCCTGGCGGTACCAGCACGAGATCCCCGACGTTCAAGCCGTGCGCATTGGATATCGCGGAGGTGACGTCGCTCTTGACCCCGCTTAGCCAGCGCATTGCCTCCTCGTTGGAATCGCCTCGCTTCTTGAGCTCGATGATGGTGACCAGATTCTCGGTGCTATTCACCGGCACCGCGATCGCTGCGACCCGCCCACCCGTGATCTCCTGGACCGTCACCTCGATGTCCTCGGGATAGTGATTACCTCCACGGATGATGAGCAGATCCTTGATACGGCCGACGATGAACAGTTCACCATTGGAAATGAATCCCAGGTCGCCGGTTCGTAGCCACGGTCCGTCGGGCGTGCCCGATGAGGGGTCGACCAGCGTTGCGCCGAAGCAGCGCTGCTCCTCCGGCGGTTTACGCCAGTAGCCGTCGGCGACATTGTCGCCATGCACCCAGAGCTCGCCGACCACGTCCTGCGGGCACTCGCGATTGGTGTCGGAATCGACGATGCGCAGCGTAGGGGTTTGCGGCACCTTGTATTTGACCAGGGCAGTGCCCCTGCCGGCCGCGCTCCGCTGGACGCGGCCTGCGGACAGCTCGTCGACATCGAAGTGAACCGCTGGCGATGATTCGCTCCAGGTGCCGGCGGTCACGAAGACGGTTGCCTCCGCCAAGCCATAGGAAGGACGCATCATGTGGTCCCGAAGATTGAAGTGCGCAAACCGATCGACGAACCGTTCCAGGGTGGCCGGCTCGACGCGTTCGGCACCGCTGATGATGCCAAGCACCCCACCGAGGTCCAAACCAGCCAGATCACCGTCGGTGGTCTTGCGGGCGGCCAAATCAAAGGCGAAGTTGGGCGCCGCCGAAAAGGCACGAGGATTCTCAGCCAGCGCTCGCATCCACCTGGCCGGTCTTTCCAAGAACGCCACTGGAGAAGTCAATTCGGCGCGAAAACCGCCAAGGATCGGGGCGCAGACGCCCAGCACCAAACCCATGTCGTGGTAGAAGGGCAACCACGACACGATCGTGTCCGGTGGGGCCATGACGCCGGAGACCGCGAAAAGGCTGCGCATCAACTGCTCGAAGTTCACCTGAAGGTTGCGATGCGAAAGCATGACACCGGTCGGCGTTCGGGTCGAACCCGAGCTGTATTGCAAATACGCGATGCTCGACACACCAGGCGGCTCGATGCTTGGTCCGAGTTCGACGTCCAGCTTCAAGGAATCGATTTCGACGATCTTGGGCGCAATTTCCAGGCGGGCTTGATCAACGTAATCGCCGACGTCTTCCGCCACCGCGGACGTTGTGAGCACGACCGAGGGCGACGTGTCGGCAAAGACCGCGCCCACCCGCTCGTGATTCGAGCCGCGATGCGGCAACGGCAGCGGCACCGCGATCAGCCCAGCCTGCATGGAGCCCAGGAAGGCCAGGATGTAGTCAAGGCTCTGCGGTGCAAGGATCACCGCCCGGTCTCCGACCGACGCATGAAGGCTGAGCTCGCGTGCCACGTTCAAGGTTCGGCGGGACAACTGCGCCCACGTGAGACTCTCGATGACACCCGCCGGGTGGTGGGTGTAGTCGGTGAAGGTGAATGCCACGTCACCGGGGCGCAGGCTGGCACGTCCGTGCAGCATCGAAAGGATGGATGACTGGGACGTACCCAGGCTTGGAGGCGTCACGTCACGTCCGTTATGGGTGCTCACCGTTGGACAACACGGACATGGCACCGTTGACGAGCGTCGAAATGGGGTCGCCGCCGCCGCCGAACGTCGCGTTGTTGGCCGGTGCGGTGACTTCCGCGGGGTCGAAGCCGTGCACCGGATCCACCTGGACCGGCGCGGTCGCCGGATCGTCGTTGCGCGAATATCCCGCATTCACCCTGGGCATCAAGATCGCGTCCAGCTTGTTCAGCGTGTCCTCCGGGAATCCGAGGTACTTGAAGGGCAACACCAGGGGAAGGTGCTGCTCGGGGACCAGGTACGTCGTCGTCGTCGCCCCCCTCGAGTTGACCGTCGTTCGGATGTTCTGCGGCGGAACGTTGCCCGGGTTGGTGAACGCAATCGCGGTGTGCCCGGTGGCCAGGCCGGCGATCGAGTTGGCGAGGGCGAACAGGTTGTCCGGCCGGTCGGGAAAGTCGGCGATGCTGTCGTAGGCAGAGACGAACTGGTCGGTGTGGTACTGGCTCTCCACCGGAGCGGGGATGCGGTAGTCCATCGCCGGAACGACGCTGCCGACCGGGAACATCTGGGTCAGGAAGCTCTCCCCGAACGGGGTCTTGGCGATCGGGTCGCCGAACGTCGCGAAGCTGAGTCGGTCCGGCGGCGGAGCGGTCGGATCATTTGCCATTTGCGCCTTTACCGCGTTGAGCACCAGCGCACCCTCGGACAACCCCATTGCCCTGCCGGGGCCCCCGTTGCGGATGGCCGTTTCGAGGTTGGGCTCACCGATGTCGATCGACTCGCCGATGCTCGGCCCATCCAGCCCCAGGCCGGGATGGATCTTTTCGCCGATCGGGCCGATACCGGGGAACAGGCGTTCCAGGACGTGCCCCTGAACCTGTCCTGCGGGATAGTCGACTTTCTCCCGCTTCATACCCGGGAACCAGTCCGCGCCCGTGAGACGGATGTATTCGTCATAGGGAATACCGAGCACGTGGGCGCCGCCCAACGCATATGCAGTCCCAGGGTCTGACGACGCGGGGGTCAACGTCCCTGGCGCCGGCGGCCCTGGGGTCGACGAGTCATCGGCGGTCGCGCTCCCGACGCCGAAACATCCTGTGACACCGGCAGTTACCAGCACCGCAAATCCTGCGAGGAGTTTCTTCATCCCTACTCCTGACCGCTCAGCTTCCCTAGTTTCACATACATGGTGCGTCCTTGCTAAACCTGCTGCTCGACGGCTTTGGCTGGTGCCCGCGGCGGCGCGGGCACTCCTGACGGCCACCAGTTCGCCCGCCCGACCAGCGCCGCGATGGCGGGCACGGTGATGGTGCGCACCACGAAGGTATCCAGCAGAATGCCCACCCCGATCACGAAACCGCCCTGCATCACGATGCCGATGCTCGAGAACAAGAGCCCGCCCATCGAGGCGGCGAAGATCAGTCCAGCCGCGGTGATCACGCCGCCCGTCGAACCCAGGGTGCGGATGATGCCGTGCCGCATGCTGTGCGGAGACTCGTCCCGCATTCGCGACACCAAGAGCATGTTGTAGTCGGCGCCCACAGCGACCAGCACCACGAAGGCCAACGGGGGAACGCTCCAATGCAACTGCTGGCCGAGGATGAATTGAAACGCCAAGACGCCGACGCCGATCGCCGCGAAATACGAGATCACCACGGAACCGACGAGATAGAGCGGTGCGACGATCGCACGCAGCAGCACCATCAGCGTCAGCAGCACGACGATGAGGGTCGCGAAGATGATGTATCGGATGTCGTGCTCGTAGTAGTCACGCGTGTCCCGCAGCGCGGCAGGGAACCCGCCCATGGATATCGTGGCGTCGGACAGTGTGGTGTTCGGCTGGGCACCCCGAGCGGTGTCACTGATCTCGTTGACCTGATCCATCGCCTCGGAGCTGAACGGGTTCAGTTTGGTCTGCACCAGATACCGCACCGAGTGGCCGTCGGGCGAGATGAACGCCTTGGCGGCCTTCTGGAAATCCGGCAGACCCAGCACTTGTTCCGGAATGTTGAACCCCGCCTGTGACGGGTCCGCGGCGTTGTCCTTCATCGTCAAGAGAAAGGCCGATGCCTCGTTGAGTCCGGACGCCACCAGTTTGATCTGATCGACGAGTTGGTTCACTCCGCCTGCCACCTGCTGGCTTCCGCCCGCCAGCCGGTCGGCGTTCTGCTTCAGCTGGTTCAGGCCCGCCTGCGGGCCACCGGGCTTGTTCAGGCCCATCGAGTTGACCGCCTTGGCGACATTGGCGAGTGCACCGTTCAGCTTGTTCACCGTCGCGTTGAGGGACTGTTTGTCACCGAAACTCTGGAACTGGTGCGCGAGGTCGTTGATCTGGTCGAGGTTTCCGCCGTTGCGTGCGGCGACGAGCTGCTCGAACTGGTTGCGGGTGTTGCTGCAGGAGGAGTCGGCGTCGCAGACCGGGTTGCCCTGCAGTGCCGTCAGGACCGGGCCTATCCAGGCGAAGAAGTCCTTGGCGGCCGTGAAGTTCACACCCATGGAATTGCCGAGCGCGTTGATGCTGTCGACGAGCTTGGCGGCGTTGTCGACGTCCCGCACCAGCTTGTCCCCACCGTACTGGGTCCTCATCGAGGAGAACTCACTGACCAGACTCTGGATACTCGGCACGATCCTGTTGACCTGCGCACGCACGTCATTGAGGCTGTCGGCCAGCGTGTTGGCCCCGGCCGCAAGTCGGTTGAGGTCGCCGGTGCGCTGGTTGATCTGGTCGGAGCCGTCGGCCAGTCGGTTACCGACGAGCCCGGCCTGATAGGTGGCTCTGAATTCCTGCGGCACGTCTCCCAGCGGTCGGGTGATGCCGCTGACCAGACCGACGTTCGGCAGCTGTGCGACGCGCGAGGCCAGTTGTTCCAAGTCCGCGAGCGCCCGCGGGGTGCGCAGGTCGTGCGGTGACTGAACGAGGATGTATTCGGGGATGGACTGACTGATGGGGAAGTGGCGTTCCAGCGCCGCGTACCCGATCGAACTCGGCGCCGACGCCGCGACGACCTTTCGATCGTCGTAATTGTATTTCGCGAGGATCGCGAAGCTGGCCAGGATGGCCAGGACGAGCACACTGGCAACCAGGTGTGCCACCGGCCTCCGCACGATACGGATGCCGGAACGTCGCCAGAACCGAGCAGTCAGTTCACGCCGTGGCTTGACCCAGCCACGCGGCCCGGCGAGCACCAGGATTGCCGGCAGCAGCGTCACTCCGGCCAGGAATGCGACGCCGATGCCAATCGCCGACGAGATTCCGACCGTTCTGAACACTCCCATCTTGGCGAAGCTCAACAGGAGAAAGGTGATCCCCACCGTGGTGGCGGATGCGGTGATCACCTTGCCGATCGAGATCATCGCCGCCTTGACCGCCCGGTTGGAGTCCATCCCCGACCGCACGTAGTCGTGATAGCGGCTGATGAGGAAGACCGCGTAGTCCGTTCCCGCACCCGCCATGATCGCGCTCAGGAACACGATGGACTGGTTCGAGACGCCTGACCCGGTCAACTGGGAGAAGCCCGCCACCACTGCCTGTGCGATCACCAGGGACGACCCGATCGTCACCAGCGGCAGCAGCATGGTGACGGCGCTGCGGTAGACCAGCAACAGCACCAACAGCACCAGGACGGCGATCGCGAGCTCGATCGGCAGGCGATCCCGTTGACCCGCGACGGTGAGGTCCGCGACCGTGGCCGCGGGCCCGGTGAGGTGCACTGTCATGGGGCTGCCTGCGACGCTGCGTTCGACGATGTCGGCCACTCGGTTGAATGAGTCGAAGGACCGCGGCGTGCCCAACTCGCCCGCGAGGCCGACCGGCAACACCCAGGTCTTCTTGTCCTCACTCGTCAGGAACTGTCGCAGTTGTGGCGTGTTGACGAAATCCTGCACCGTCACGACGTCTGCCTGGTCATCGTGCAGCGCGTCCACGAGCTTGCCGTAGGTGGCCTCGTCGGCGGGTCCCAGCCCGTTCTCGTTGATCAACGCCACCAACAGGAGGTCGTCGTTGCCCGGTTCGTGAAACGCCTCGGTCATCTTCTTGGCGGTGACACTCGACGGTGCATCGCTGGGCAAAATGGCCAGCGGATGCTTCTGCGCCATCTCGCCCAGCGATGGGAAGCTCAGCGGCAGGGCGACCGCAATTGCGATCCAAACCCCTATCACCACCCATGGCCACCGCACCACGAGGTCGGCTAGCCGTCGCATACCGCCCTCACCCTCGCCCCGAATTGCGCATCACGGAAAAACCCTGGCCATCGATTTGCTCGCCGCTATGCGACGCGTCCCCAATGCCCGCTGTCAGCGACCCGTACGGACACCGATTTCATGGCCTCCATGTAGCGGGTTACTGATTTCTCGGCGATCGGATTGTCGGGATGCATGATCGCCATGGCCGTGCCTTCCCCGTACCGGAATACGTAGATCGTCAATTGATACGAAAATCGGGCGTCGGGATAGATTCCGACGTTGTTCGCAAGGCCTATGTCGGCTGCTGCGAGTATTGCGTTGAGCGGGGCTGCGCCGCCGTGCAAGAAGTTCGACACCGGAAAGTTCGGACGTGGCCAGTTCAACCACGGCGCCAACTCCATTACGCGGTAATACGGCACTCTCGCCATGTCCAGACCCGAATCGAAAGAGGCCTGCGCTGCATATGCGGCATCGTTGAAGGAGGTCGCTGCTATCGGGACGGTGATCGGGATCAGTCCAGTAAACCAACCCTGCGTCATGAAATTGTCGCTGGCCGTGCGGGAATCCCTCGGAGTGAGCCCGTGATACGTGAGCGCGCCGGTGAACTCGTGCTCAACCAGGCCGAGACAAGCGAACAAACCGCCGACGAAGCGCGCCCCGGCCGCAGTGCAGGCTGCTTCGAATCGCTCCGTTTGGGCTGCGTCCATCAGGAGTTCGGAGGCCATGTAACTGCTGGTGGATTTCAGCGGGTTGCCCAGTGGTAGTGGGAATTCGGGAAAGCCACCCTTGTTGTTCTCGGCGAAGTCAATCCACGCGCGTACCCCAGGCGAATCCAAGGTCAACGTTGATGTGAACTCGCGCTCGCGGACGCAAAAGTCATCGAAGCTTCCAGCGTCGGGCAGCGTGAGGGCCTGGCCGCTTCCGCTCATGGCCGAATACATTCCGTTGGCTTCCATCATCGTCGTGCCGATCAACGTGGCATCTCCGTGCACGTGATCCATGGCGGCAAAGAACGTGAAGTGGTGCTCGTGCTGGACAATCCCGAAAGTGAAGCAACCCCACTCCAGCGGATTCGGTATGTCGACGACGTGAACGCGTATTTCGTCAACGGTCAGGTGGCCCTGATCGACCGGCGCGAATTCAATGTCGGCCGGATCGTCCATGGCACGTCTAATGAAGGCGCCGTTGCCGGTGTTTTCGAACCAACTGAGGAACGTGTCGTGCCGACGTAGGTATGCGTTGACGGCGTGATCCATAGCCGAAATATCGCATTGGCCGGCCACGTCGCAGCTGGCGATGATCTGTCGAGAGAAGTTCAGGCCCGCGGCCGCGCGTTCGGAATAGTTTCGGAGATGCTGGCCCTGCATGTAGCTCACCGGCACCGAACTAATCGGCGCTTGCCGGGCCTTCTCCTGCGCCGCGGCCGTCGGATGCCACGAGGTAACTGAGCCGGGCGTTAGCGTCCATTCATCAAGTCCGCCAACCGTAATCTTCCCGATGCGCAAGACTTTGTCCTCTCCCGTACTCCCCGCTACAGCCGGCCCCCCTCCGGCATCACTCGTGGCTCAACATACCCTCGGTTCCGCCGCAGTCGCCCGGCGCCGACCCCGGCCGCATGCGACAGGTGGACGTGCAATAGTAGGCCGTCGAGGTCAATCTTCAGGCGCTACAGGTGTCTCGCCCAATTGCATTCTGACCGCCGATGCTAGGAGCACAACCGCATGGTTTCCGCCGAACGTCCGATCGACCCGGCCCCCCGCTTCGCAATCGTCGGCTACGCGGCGCGTTTCCCGGGCGCCCAGAATGCCGATGAGTTCTGGGACGTGCTGAGCGAGGGGCGGGACGCGATCTCGGAGGTGCCAAAGGACCGCTGGGACGTCGACGAATTCTTCGACCCGGAACCCGGTGTGCCCGGCAAGGTCGTGACTCGTCGTGCGGGTTTCGTCGATGACGTGACGGGGTTCGACGCGCCGTTCTTCGGCATGTCGACGCGCGAGGTCAGGATGATGGACCCGCAGCATCGGCTCCTGCTGGAGACGGCGTGGCGCGCGATCGAGCATTCGGGCACTGCGCCAACGGCTTTGGCCAACACCAACACCGGTGTGTTCGTGGGTTTGGCCACCCATGACTACTTGGGAATGGCATCCGACGAGCTGACCTATTCCGAGATCGAGGCCTATCTGGCCATCGGTACGTCGAATGCCGCAGCAGCGGGACGGATCAGCTATCGGTTGGGGCTGCAGGGCCCGGCGGTCGCCGTCGACACGGCGTGCAGCTCGTCGCTGGTGGCGATCCATCAGGCGTGCCAAGCGCTGCAGTTGGGCGAATGCGACCTCACGCTGGCCGGCGGCGCAAACGTCCTACTCACCCCGGCGACCATGATCACTTTCTCCCATGCGCACATGCTCGCGCCCGACGGCCGATGCAAGACCTTCGACGCGGCCGCAGACGGCTATGTGCGCGGCGAGGGTTGCGGCGTCATCGTCATCAAGCGCCTCGAGGACGCGATCCGCGACGGTGACCGGATTCGCGCCGTGATCCGCGGCAGTGCGGTCAACCAGGACGGCGCATCGGGTGGCTTGACGGTGCCGAACGGCGTTGCTCAGCAACGAGTCATCGCCGATGCTCTGAAGCGCGCCGGCGTCGCACCCAGTGACGTCGGATACCTGGAGGCGCACGGGACGGGGACATCGCTGGGCGATCCGATCGAGGCTCAGGCCGCCGGTGCGGTGTTCGGCGTAGGCCGCAACGCGAGTCGGCCGCTGTTGATCGGCTCGGCGAAGACGAACATCGGGCATCTGGAGGCCGCCGCGGGGATCGCCGGCGTGATCAAGGTCATCCTGTCGCTCGAGCACGAGACTTTGCCGAAACACCTGCACTTCGAGAATCCGTCGCCGCACATTCCCTGGGACCGCCTTGCGGTGAAGGTCGTGCAGGAGGCCACCCCCTGGGAGCGCAACGGTCAGCCACGTATCGCGGGAGTCAGCTCGTTCGGATTCGCTGGGACCAACGCTCACGTCATCGTCGAGGAAGCGCCCGCTTCGGCACCCAGTCTCGTCGAGCAACCCGGTCCGGGGTTGGATGTCGCCGCCGGGGCGGCTCCGCGGTTCCACATCCTTCCGCTCTCGGCGCGGACGCCCGCTGCGCTGGTGCAGGTCGCCGATCAATACCGCAGCTGGTTGAGCGCGCACTCGGAGGCCACCTTGGCGGACGTGTGCTTCACCGCCGGAGTGAGTCGCGCGCACTTGGAGCACCGTGCCGCGTTGGTGGTCAACTCGAGGGAAGCTGCCATCGAGTTACTCGGAGCGCTCGTGGACGACCGGCCGGCACCCGGTCTGGTTCGCGGAGAATCCCATGACACGCCGAAGACGGCGTGGCTCTTCACCGGTCAGGGCAGCCAATACCCCGGCATGGCCCGGGAGTTGTTCGACACCGAACCGGTATTCGCCGAGACCCTGAATCGTTGCGCGGCAGTGGTAGCCGACGTTCTCGATAGGCCATTGCTGGATGTCATCTTCGATGTGGATGGCCCGGATGGCGATGAGACGCTGCGGCAAACCAGCTACGCGCAGCCCGCCCTGTTCGCGGTGGAACTGGCCCTGGCCCGGCTCTGGCAGTCGCGGGGCTTCGAACCCGACGTGGTGCTGGGCCACAGCGTCGGCCAGTATTCGGCGGCCTGCGTCGCGGGGGTGTTCAGCCTCGAGGACGGCGCGCTGTTGTTGGCCGAGCGCGGCCGCCTCTTCGGCAGTTTGCCTGCGGGTGGTCGAATGGTCGCGGTGTTCGCCGCCGCCGAGCGTGTCGAGAGCCTCACCGACGAATTCCCGAGTCTTTCGGTCGCCGCCTACAACGGCGCCAACACCGTGCTGTCGGGACCCACTCGGGAGCTGGACCAGGCGGTGGCCCGGTTGACTGCCGACGGCGTCCGGTGTGACCGGCTTGACACCAGCCACGCGTTCCACTCGGCGCTGCTGGACCCGATCCTCGACGAATTCGAGTCCTATGCGCAGCGGTTCAATTTCGCCCCGCCACAACGGATTCTGATCGACAACCGCACCGGTGCCGCGCTCGGCAGGAGCGTGAAACTCGATGGCGCCTATTGGCGTCGTCACGCGCGCCAACCGGTGGAGTTCGCCAAGAGCGTGCGCACCCTTGCCGAGCTGAATTGCAAGGTGTTGCTCGAAATCGGCCCACAACCGGTGCTCACCGCCGCGGCCTTGCGGGCCTGGCCCGACCCGGCCACCGCGCCGCGGGCGATAGCGTCGCTGCGTCGAAACACCGCCGACCACCGACAGCTCACCGAAGCCGTCGCCGACGCGTACGTCTTGGGCCACCTGCCCGAATTCGCCGCTTTTCGGCAGGCGCACGCGCGGAAGCTCGACCTGCCCACCTATCCGTTCGAGCGCCGCGAGTACTGGTTCCGAGACAACAAAGATAAAGATCCGGAGCCCGCCGACGAGCAACCGCACGTGGGCGCGCGTACCCACGCGGTCCGCCTCCTCGAGGACGGCCGGATCGAGGAACTCGCAGCCCTGCTCGACGGTGCGGGCGGCGACCACCAGACCCTGAACGTGCTGACCAAGCTTGCGGCACAACACAACCAACAGCGAACGAACCAGGCAAAAGCGGGCGACCGCTACGAGATCCGCTGGGAGAAATCCGCTGCTCTTGGGTCCAGCGCGGACGTAGGCGAGGGAGCTACCTGGCTGCTCATCGGTGATGGTGCTCAAGCGATCCAGCCCTTGGTCGACGTGCTGACTGCACGTGGCCACCGGCATCGGATCCTCGGGTTGCCGGTATCCGACGCGGACACCGAACAGCTCGCGAGCACGTTGCGCGCTGCCGCAGCGGACGATCCGACGCTACGTATCGTGCATGTCGCGGCCCTCGACTCCGACGGTGCACCATCGATGCGGTCACTGTTGCGGATGCAACACCAAATCCTCAGCGGAACACGGCGGCTCTTCCGTGCCGCGATCGCCGCGGAACTGCGCACACCCATTTGGTTGGTTACACGTGGTGCACAGCGAGTCACCGACGCAGACACCGTGTCGCCGGACCAGAGTTGCCTCTGGGGATTCGGCCGGGCCGCCTCATTGGAGCTTCCGCACGTGTGGGGCGGACTGGCGGATCTGGCTGAATGCACTGCCGACGAATGGTCGCGGTTCATCAACCAGGTGGTGGCGCAACCACGTGGGGAAGACCAAATCGCGCTGCGCGATAGAGCGGTCCATGTCCCCCGGCTGGTGCGCCGGGATGGGCAGCCGAGCGCTCAGAAGCTGGAACTGCGCGCTGACGCAACGTATTTGGTGACCGGCGGGCTGGGGTCGATAGGACTGGAGCTCGCGGGATACCTGGCCGCGCAGGGCGCCAAGCACCAGGTGCTGACCAGCCGACGCGCCCCCAGCGCTGCCGCGCAACAGCGCATCGACGCGCTCGCCGAACAGCACGGCTGCGAATTCCGGGTCGTCACTGCCGATGTCGCCGACGCGCACGACGTCGCACGCCTGCTGGCGACCGTGGCTGCCGAGCTGCCGCCGTTGGCCGGCATCGTCCATGCCGCCGGGGAACTCGGCACCACTCCGCTGAGCAACCTGGACGACGCCGAAGTAGACCGCGTCTTCGCCGGGAAGGTCTGGGGTGCTTGGCATTTGAGTGAAGCAGCCGCTGACCTGCAGCTGGACTTCTTCATCAGCACCTCCTCGATCGCCTCCGTATGGGGCGGGTTCGGTCAGACCGCGTACGGCGCGGCCAACGCCTTCCTCGACGGGCTGGCCTGGCGCCTGCGCGAACAGGGCATCCCGGGGATCAGCGTGAACTTCGGTCCCTGGTCGGCGGGCATGGCCGACGCGGAGTCGCGTGCGCGACTGGACAAGCGAGGCGTCCGGACGTTGTCACCTGCCGACGCACTGGCAGGTCTGGCCGATGTCGTGGCGGCTGCTTCGCAGGGCCCGGCGCAAGGAGTGGTGGCCCGGATCGACTGGGCCCGTTTCCTGCCGCTCTACCAGCAGGCGGGGCGACGGGCATTCCTGGCCGAGGTGGAACGCGAGGTGCCCTCCGAGCTGACGGCCGTGGCGCCGCCTGCCACTGCTTCTGGCAAGACCAAGCTGGTCGAGCAGCTCACCAACGCTCCGATACAGCAGCGCAAGAAGCTTCTGACGGACTACCTGCGCGACGCGGTAGCAGAAGTGACGCGGGTAGACGCCGCGGAGATCCGCGAGGACGCCGGGTTCTTCGACCTCGGCATGGATTCGTTGATGGCCGTCGAATTGCGGCGCCGCATCGAACAAGGAGTGGGCAAGGAGATACCCGTCACCCTGGTGATGGATCACCCCCGGCTGTCCGATGCGACCGACTACCTGCTCGGCGACGTCCTGGGCCTCCGCGAGCAGGCCTCCGCCAAACCTCGGCTTGCCTCAGTGACGACGCCTTCGGACGAGCCCATCGCGATCGTCGCGGTGTCGTGCCGTTTCCCCGGGGCGCCCGACCCGGAAGCCTTCTGGGAGTTGCTGTCCGGCGGTGTCGATGCGATCCGGGAAGTCCCGGAGGACCGATTCGACATCGACGAGTTCTACGATCCGGATCCAGAGACTCCGGGCAAGACCTATACGCGCTTCGGCGGGTTCCTCGACGGAATCGATGGATTCGACCCCGAGTTCTTCGGCATCTCTCCGCGCGAAGCGGTCTGGATCGAGCCTCAGCAGCGGCTCGTGCTCGAAACGGCGTGGGAGGGTATCGAAAGGGCTGGGTACGCGCCGGCCGCATTGCGCGGAAGCCAAACCGGCATCTTCATGGGGGTGGCCGCCAACGAGTATGCGCATCTGCTGTCGTCGGAGTCGCTCGACAAGATCGAGCCCTACTTCATCACCGGCAACGCGCTCAACGCCATTTCCGGTCGGGTGGCCTTCGCGCTGGGACTCGAAGGACCGGCGATGGCGGTCGATACCGCTTGCAGCTCGGCGCTGGTGGCCGTCCATCAGGCCGTCCAGGCATTGCACTCCGGTGACTGCGACCTGGCGTTGGCCGGCGGTGTGAACGTCTTGCTCAGTCCGGTGACGGTGATCGCCGCCTCCCGCGCCAGGATGCTTTCGCCAGTCGGGCGATGCAAGACGTTCGACGCCTCCGCCGACGGCTACGTGCGCAGTGAAGGCTGCGGAATCCTCGTGCTCAAGAGGCTGAGCGACGCGGTGCGCGATGGCGATCGGGTTTGCGCGGTCATTTCCAGCAGCGCGGTCAACCAGGACGGCGCGTCCAGTGGTCTGACAGTGCCCAATGGTGGTGCACAGCAACGACTCATCGCGACGGCGCTGGCTCGCGCCGGTCTGGAAGGCGGGGACGTCGACTACCTCGAGGCGCACGGGACGGGCACCCCGCTGGGCGATCCGATCGAGGTGCAGGCAGCCGCAGCCGCCTACGGTGGCTCGCGGGACGCAGACCGACCGTTGCTGATGGGATCGGTGAAGACCAACATCGGTCATACCGAGTCGGCATCAGGGGCAGCAGGTCTGATCAAAGTCGTGTTGTCGCTGCAGCACGACGTGCTGCCGCAAAGCCTGCACTTCGACACGCCGTCGCCGCACATCCCGTGGGACTCGCTGCCGGTGCGGGTCGTGGACGAGGCAATGCCGTGGCACGCCAACGGCAGGCCACGGCGCGCCGGTGTGAGTTCCTTCGGGTTCACCGGCACGAACGCACACGTGCTGATCGAGGAAGCCCCACTGGGTGCGGCGATGAGCGCTCGCGCGAAGAGCATCGAGCCCGCGCCCCGGGAGTCGGACAATCCCGAGCGGCCCTTCAACGTGCTGGCTCTGTCCGCGCGGACGCCGGAAGCATTGGTGGAGGTGGCGCAGCGTTACGCGGCCTGGTTGACAGCCCGTCCGGATGCCGACCTCGCCGACCTCTGCCTCACTGCAGGCACGGGCCGTTCTCATTTCGAACATCGGGTCGCGCTGGTCGTCGATTCGGTCGAGAATGCGCGCGAGGGCCTGGCCGAGTTGGCCGAGAACCGGCTGCGGCCCGGCGTCGTCCGTGGCGAGCACACGCACCGCCCGACGACGGCGTGGTTGTTCACCGGGCAGGGCAGCCAGTATCCGGGCATGGCCCGCGAGTTGTTCGACGCCGAGCCGGTTTTCGCCGAAACCGTGACACGTTGCGCGGAGGCGGTCGATGACATGCTGCCGCGTCCGCTATTGGAGGTGCTGTTCGCCACCGACCGCAGAGCCGGAGGCGACGCCCAAGAAATACTGCGGCACACTTCGTTTGCCCAGCCAGCGCTCTTCGCCGTCGAAATGGGCCTGGCCCGGCTGTGGCAGTCGTGGGGCATCGAGCCCGACGTGGTGCTGGGGCACAGCGTGGGCCAGTATGCAGCGGCATGTGTGGCCGGAGTCTTCAGCCTCACCGACGGCGCACGGCTGATGGCCGAGCGCGGCCGGCTGTTCGGCAGCCTGCCCGAAGGTGGGCGAATGGTAGCGGTTTTCACCGACCCCAAGCACGTCGAGGAGATCGCCGGCCAATTCCCGCGAGTGTCGGTCGGCGCCTACAACGGACCCAACACCGTGCTGTCGGGTCCAGGTGAGGATCTGGAGCACGTAGTCGCAAGATTCGACGACGAGGGCATCCGCTGCACCTGGCTGGAGACCAGCCACGCCTTCCACTCGGAATTGCTGGATCCGGTTCTCGACGAATTCGAGTCGTACGCAGCGCAGCTGCAGTTCGCCGTCCCGACGTTGCCGCTGATCTGCAACCGCACCGGCGCGGTGCTCACGTCCCAAACCCCGCTCGACGCGCAATACTGGCGGCGGCATTCCCGGCAGCCGGTGCAATTCGCCGAAAGTGTGCGCACCGTGGCATGGCTGGGATGCTCGGTGTTGATGGAGCTCGGTCCGCAACCGGTGCTGACCGGGGCTGCCGTGCAGGTCTGGCCCGAACACCTGGCCGCTCCGCGGGCGATCGTCTCGCTGCGTAAAGGGGTTGGCGACCGGCGCCAGATCGCCGACGCGCTGGCCGCGGCCTACGTCGGCGGCCACCGACCCAATTTCGGTGCGCTGCAACGTCAACCCGGTCGCAGACTCGAATTGCCCACGTATCCATTCCAGCGCCGCCGCTTCTGGCCCAAGACGTCCGGCATCGCCGGTTCCGGTGTCCACGGTGAGGCGGTCTCCGGAATCCTCGGTAGCGCAAAGGACCTCGCCTCTGGTGACGCCGTCTACACCAGCAGATTGTCCGTCAAGTCGCAGCCGTGGCTTTCCGACCACGTCATCTATGGCATCGTGGTCGTCCCCGGGGCGACGTACGCAGCGATGGCGTTGGCCGCCGTCGGTACCCCGGCGCGCGCGAAGGACGTCTTCTTCTACGAGCCGATCATCCTGCCCGGGAAGGCTTCTCGCGAGGTGCAGCTGACGTTGCATCCGCTCGTGGACGGCAGCGGTTCGACATTCAAGGTGCACAGCCGCCCGTACGGTGAACGCGGCGCCGAATGGTCGTTGAACGCCGAAGGCACTGTCGTCACCGGCGTCGATGACGAGCCGGTGTCCGAGCAGACCGATCCCGTCGACGCGGCCATCGAGCGGCTGGACCGCATGCGTCCGCAGGAGTTGTTCGAGACCTTCGCCGACCTGGAGCTGGCGTGGGGGCCGACCTGGTCCGGTTCCCTGAAGTCGCTGTGGCTCGGTGAGGGTGAGGCGATCGGCGACATCGTCGTCGGCGAAGAACTCGCCGAACAGCTCGGAAGCGAGCCGATGCACCCGGTGCTGATGGACCTGTGCACCGGAGTCGCCTTCCCAGCGTTCCCTGCACTTCTCGCGGCCGAACAGGGTGTGAGCGATCTGTTCCTGCCGTTGCGGTACGGGCAGGTGACGCTGTGCGAGAAGATGCCGCGCAGGTTCTACTGCCGCGCGAGGTGGCACGAAACAGGGCTCGACAGCGAGACCCAGGTCTTCGATCTCGATTTCGTCGACCGGGACGGCCGCCAGTTGGGTGGAATCCGCGAGTTCACGGTCAAACGCGCGCCCCGCGAGGCGTTGTTGCGCGGGCTCGGCGGCGATGCCACTCGACTGCTGTACACCCTTGGCTGGCACGAGGTTCCTCCGCCACCATCCGAAGACGGTGCCGAGAACACGGACGGCACCTGGCTGATCGCCGGATTCGACGAACTGGCCGCCGAGGTGCCGGGCTGCATCCCGTTCGATCCGGCAGGCGATCCGGAGCACTTGGGACAGTTGTTGGCCCAGGCTCACGAGCGCGGTCTGCCGTTCTCCGGGGTGGTCTGGGGCGCTACGGGCCGGAGCCCAGAGCACTCGAGCACAGCAGAGTCGAGCGCCGAAGTCGCCGCGCGGCTCGAGACCGAGCTCGCCAACCTGCTCAGCGCCGTGCACACCGTGCAGGGCGGCGAGGTGAAACTGCCTGGCGGACTGTGGATCGTCACCGAGCGGGCCGTTGCGTGCGAATCCGGCGAGCCGGTCGACCCAGTGCAAGCGGCCCTCTGGGGATTCGGGCGCACGGCGATCAACGAGGAACCGGCGTTGCGCCTCAAACTGGTCGATTCCGACGGATCACAGGAGGCCGTGCACGCACTGGCGAATCTGATCGCCACCCCGTACCCATCCCTCCAGGAGCCGGAACTCGCACTGCGGCAAGGAAAGCTGCTGGCCTCACGGTTGTTGCCGTGGGCACGCGGTGGACATCTCACGGTGCCACGCGGAGGCGACTACGTCCTGGCGCCGACCGAACGCGGTGCGATCGACAACCTGCGGCTGACCGAAAAGGACGTGCCGCCACCGGACGAGGGCTACGTGCAGGTTCGGGTGGAGGCCTCGGGCCTCAACTTCCGGGACGTGCTCAACGTGCTCGGCCTCTACCCGGGCGATCCCGGACCGATCGGCGGGGACTTCGCAGGCGTCGTCACGCAGTTGGGCAGCGACGTCACCGAACTCGAGGTGGGCCAACGCGTCTATGGCTTCATGCAGGGCGCGTTCTCCAGCCGGTTCAACGTGCCTGCCCAGCTGCTGGCGCCGATTCCCGACGGGCTGAGCGCGGTCGATGCGGCCACGATCCCCGCGGCGGCGCTCACGGTGCGGCTCGCGTTCGACTGGGCCCAGTTGCAGCCCGGTGACCGC
>NZ_JAVROT010000585.1:0-30353 GCF_032162605.1 Mycobacterium sp.
GGATGACGATGGTGGTGGTGACGCACGAGATGGGTTTCGCCCGTCGCGCGTCGAATCGGATCATCTTCATGGCCGACGGCGCGGTCGTCGAAGACGCCGAACCCGAAGAGTTCTTCTCCAACCCCCGCTCCGACCGCGCCAAGGACTTCCTCGGCAAGATTCTCAATCACTAATCGTTCGTCGAAAGGAACATCGACATGCCCTCTCTGCGCCTAAGGGTGGCCGCCGCACTAGCGCTCGCCGTGGCACTTCCACTGTCGGTCACCGCGTGCGGCGGCGGTTCCGGCGGTGATAACGGCAAGATCGTCGTCGGCACCAAGTTCGATCAGCCCGGGCTCGGGTTGAAGAACCCCGACGGCACGCTGAGTGGTTTCGACGTCGACGTCGCCACCTACGTCGCCGGGCAACTCGGCTTCGCGCCCGACAAGATCGAGTGGAAGGAAGCTCCCTCGGCCCAACGCGAGACGTTGATTCAGAACGATCAGGTGAAGTTCATCGCTGCGACGTACTCGATCACCGACGCCCGCAAGAAGAAGGTGTCCTTCGCCGGGCCGTACCTGGTCACTGGCCAGAGCTTGCTGGTGAAGGCCGACAACACCGACATCACGGGCGCGGAGTCGCTGCAGAACAACAAGAAGCTGTGTTCGGTGTCGGGTTCGACACCGGCCCAGCGCATCAAGGACAAGTATCCCGGAGTGCAGCTGCAGCAGTACGACACGTACTCGGCCTGCGTCGAGGCCCTGAAGAACGGTGCCGTCGACGCCGTCACCACCGATGAGGTGATCCTCGCCGGCTACGCCGCGCAGAGTCCGGGAACCTTCAAGATCGTCGGCAAGCCGTTCTCCGAGGAGAACTACGGCATCGGCCTGAAGAAGGACGACACCGAACTGCAAACCAAGATCAACGACGCCATCACCAAGATGGAGACCGACGGCGCATGGAAGACCGCCTTCGACAAGAATCTCGGCCCGGCAGGCATTCCGACGCCGGCGCCGCCGGCACTCGACAAGTGACTAGCGCCTAGCGCAGCGGGGGCCACGTGGAGGTATTCTCCGAGTATCAAGGCCGGATCTTCGAGGCGTTCTGGACCACGATCCAATTGACGGTGTTCTCGGCAGTCGGAGCGCTGATCCTGGGCACGGTGCTGGCCGCGATGCGGCTGTCACCCGTGCCCATGCTCAACTGGCTAGGTACGACCTACGTCAACATCGTGCGCAACACTCCGCTGACGCTGATCATCCTGTTCTGCTCGTTCGGTCTCGCCCAGACGTTGGGCATCACGTTGGTCGATTCTCAATCAGTGACGTCGATCGAGGACAGCAACTTTCGCTTGGCGGTGCTCGGACTGACGGTCTATACCGCGGCGTTCGTGTGTGAGACGGTGCGTTCCGGGGTGAACACGGTGCCTCTCGGGCAGGCCGAAGCAGCCAGATCACTGGGGCTGACCTTCGGCCAGAACCTGCGAATGGTGCTGCTGCCCCAGGCCTTTCGCGCAGTGATCATCCCACTGGGTTCGGTGCTGATCGCCTTGACGAAGAACACCACGATCGCGTCGGCGATCGGCGTGGCCGAGGCGGCGCTGCTGATGAAGGAGATGATCGAGAACACGGCCGCGCTGCTAATCGTCGGCGCCGTCTTCGCGCTCGGCTTCGTCATCCTGACCCTTCCGATGGGGTTGCTGTTCGGCTGGCTCGGCAAGCGATTGGCCGTGGCCCGGTGATGAGCGCTCGCGCGAAGAACAGACAACCGGTGATGAGCGCTCGCGCGAAGAACAGACAACCGGTGATGAGTAAGCGCAAAGAACAGACAACCGATGAGCGCTCGCGCGAAGAGGAGACGATTTAGATGAGCGGCGCCTCGGTTCTCTTCGACGCTCCGGGACCACGCGCCCGGGTGCGCAATCGACTGATCACCGCCGTCACGATCGCGCTGGTCGCAGTCGTGGCGTGGGTGGTCTACTCACGACTGGAGACCAAAGGCCAGCTGAGCGCCGCCAAGTGGGAACCGTTCTTGACGGGGAATCTCTGGACGACCTACGTGTTACCCGGCGTACAGGGCACGTTGACCGCGGCTGCAGTGTCGATCGTGTTGGCCCTGCTACTGGGTTTCGTGCTGGGCGTCGGCCGCATGTCGGCCACTCGCGCCGTGCGGTTGCCGTGCTCGGTGATCGTCGAGTTCTTCCGCTCAGTACCCGTCCTGATCATGATGATCTTCGCGTACTTTCTGTACGCGACGTACGACGTGTTCCCGTCGAAGTACCTCGCGCTGGCCGGTGTGATCACCGGACTGACTCTCTACAACGGTGCGGTGATCGCCGAGATCGTCCGAGCGGGTGTCAACGCGTTGCCGCGCGGGCAGACCGAGGCCTCGTCGGCGCTTGGTCTGACCTGGGGCCAGACCATGCGTTCCATCCTGTTGCCGCAGGCGATCACCTCGATGCTGCCGGTGCTGGTGTCACAGATGGTCGTGGTGCTCAAGGACACCGCCATCGGTTACCAGATCACGTTCCTCGAAATGGTCCGGCAGGGAACCCAAGTCGGTGCGTCGCACGGGAACTACGTCCCGGCCCTGATCGTCATCGCACTGTTGATGATCAGCGTCAACTTCGCACTCTCGGCCTTCGCCACCTGGCTAGAGGGCCGAATGCGGCGCACCAGCCGCGGTCCGGCACCGTTGCACATCCAGCCGGTCACGCAGGGCACGTTCGACGCAGGCGGCGGCGGCTCGATTTGAGCCCGGGGCGCGCTCTCACCGGGCAGCGCCGCTAGCTTGGCTTCCGACGGGGGCCAGGAACAGGCGAACCACGAGCCTTTCGGCTGACTTCGACAGCTAGACCCGTCGGCGCTCGCGCTCACTGGCCAATGCCACCTTGACGACGTCGAAGGCCATCGACTGGTGGTAGCCGCGACGGGCGAGCATGCCGACGAGCCTGCGCGCCACCTTCACGTCGTCGGTGTCATCGGTGAGGCGTTCGCGACGCAGCTTGTCGGCGACCAGTTGCTCGGCACGGACCCGCTCGGCGTCGGAGTCGACATCGGCGAGTGCCTCGACGATCGTCTCGTCGTCGATGCCCTTGGTGCGCAACTCCGAAGCCAGGGCGCGCTTACCCTTGCCTGCGTTCGCGTGGCGCGAGCGCACCCACTGTTCGGCGAAGTCACGGTCGTCCACCAACCCGACGTCGGTCAACCGGTCCAGTACCCGGGTGCTGACGTCGTCGGGATAGCCCCGCTTGGTCAGCTGAGTGGCCAACTCGGCCCGGGTCCGCGCCCGTGCGGTGAGCAGGCGCAGACACAACGCCCGCGCCTGCTCCTCGCGGGAGGCCGGTGTGGCCTCGGGCTCGGTGGGGTCCCCCGACTCAGAAGTCGACTGGGACGGGCAGGGCTTTGTCATCGCTGGAGTCGTTGGTCAGCACGGCGCCGATGCCGAGCTTCTCCTTGATCTTCTTCTCGATCTCGGCGGCCGTGTCGGGGTTCTCGATCAGGAAGTTCCTGGCGTTCTCCTTGCCCTGGCCCAACTGCTCACCCTCGTAGGTGAACCAGGAGCCGGACTTGCGGACGAAGCCGTGCTCGACACCCATGTCGATGAGCGAGCCCTCCTTGGAGATGCCCCTGCCGTAAAGGATGTCGAACTCGGCCTGCTTGAACGGCGGTGCCATCTTGTTCTTGACGACCTTGCAGCGGGTGCGGTTGCCGACCGCGTCGGTGCCGTCCTTGAGCGTCTCGATGCGCCGCACGTCGAGGCGGATCGAGGCGTAGAACTTCAAGGCCTTTCCACCCGTGGTGGTCTCGGGTGAACCGAACATCACGCCGATCTTCTCGCGGAGCTGGTTGATGAAGATCGCGGTGGTGTTCGAGTTGCTCAGGGCGCCGGTGATCTTACGCAGCGCCTGGCTCATCAGCCGGGCCTGCAGACCGACGTGACTGTCGCCCATCTCGCCCTCGATCTCGGCGCGGGGCACCAGCGCGGCCACCGAGTCGATGACCAGGATGTCCAGCGCGCCGGACCGGATCAGCATGTCGGCGATCTCGAGTGCCTGCTCACCGGTATCGGGCTGGGACACCAGCAGCGAGTCGGTGTCCACGCCGAGCTTCTTGGCGTAGTCGGGATCCAGCGCGTGCTCGGCGTCGATGAACGCCGCGATGCCGCCTGCGGCCTGCGCATTCGCGACCGCGTGGAGTGCCACGGTGGTCTTGCCCGAGGACTCCGGGCCGTATATCTCGACGACTCGGCCGCGCGGCAACCCACCGATGCCGAGTGCCACGTCCAGTGCGATCGATCCGGTGGGGATGACCGAGATCGGTTGACGGACCTCGTCACCGAGTCGCATCACCGAACCCTTGCCGTGACTCTTCTCGATCTGTGCGAGAGCCAGCTCGAGGGCCTTCTCGCGATCTGGGGCTTGCGCCATGGTGGTCTCCGTCCTCTTGGTGTCCGGTTGATCGAGTGTTCGATCAGTTGGCGGTGACGGTAGAGGTCGGTACCGACAAGTCGGCCTGACCGGCGTTCATCCGTCGAACAACGCCCACAGTAGACGAACACCTGTTCGATTCAAGTTGACACGCCGGTGACTGGAGAAGGCGCAGAATTCCGGTGCTGTTGCCGCACGGAGAATCCAGCGTCTGCTCCCGCGCGGCGCGCAGTCGACCTATCGTGGGGTCATCGGGGCCCGGAGTGGGGCGGACATGCACGAGATGGCGTTGACACAGAGTGTCGTCGAAGCGGTGTGCGAGCACGCCGCCGGTCGCCGCGTGCACAGCGTCAAGGTGGAAGTCGGCGCCTTGTGCGCCGTCGTGCCCAACGCCATGACGTTCTGCTTCGACTTGGCGACCCAGGGCACCGTCGCCGATGGCGCGCGACTGGACGTCGACATACGCCCCGGCGCGGCCCGCTGCCGCAGCTGTGACGCGAACTTCGAGCTGACCGATCCGATTCTGTTATGTCCTTGCGGCAGTGCCGATGTCGAGGTGGTGGCCGGTCGAGACCTGAAGATCCTGTCAATGGAAGTGAGTTGACCATGTGTGCGACCTGTGGCTGCGGTGAAGACGGTGTGACCATCACCCTCGCCGGCGAAACCCCTATACCCGACCATCCCCACCCGCACCACCACGACCACCCAGATGACGATGCCAATCCGCACGACCACCCACACGACGGTGAGCACCAAACCATCACGCTCGAGCAAAGGGTCCTGGCGAAGAACGATGAACTCGCAGAACAGAACCGAGAGTGGCTAACCGAACACGACATCCTGGCCTTCAACCTCACCAGCTCACCGGGAGCGGGCAAGACCACACTGCTGGAGCGCACCATCCGGGGCCTACAGGGTCGACGACCCGTCGCCGTCATCGAGGGTGACCAGGAAACGCTGCTCGACGCCGAACGAATCCGGGCCACCGGATGCCGGGCGGTTCAGGTCAACACCGGTGCGGGATGCCATCTGGACGCGGACATGATCCGTCGGGCACTGGAGACACTCAACCCAGAGCCCGGAACCCTGCTGTTCATCGAGAACGTCGGGAACTTGGTGTGCCCAGCACTCTTCGACCTCGGCGAGCGCAGCATGGTGGTCGTCATCTCGGTCACCGAGGGCGCAGACAAGCCGCTGAAGTACCCGCACATGTTCGCCGCAGCCGAACTCGTCCTGATCAACAAGATCGACTTACTTCCCTATGTCGACTTCGATCTCGATGTGTGCGCGGCAAACGCACGGTCGATCAACCCACGCGTTCGAATACTGCCCGTGTCGGCCACGACGGGCGAGGGCATCGAATCCTGGCACCAGTGGATTGACGCTTCCGTCAACGCTTGAAAGTTATGACGAATCTCACACTTCTTCGTTGACAATGGCAACCTCCGGCGAGTAAACCGAGAACCAGCGACGCGCAAGTGGGCCGAAGGGCGACTCCTGTGCCGTAGGGACCCCAGCCCGGTCCCGGAAAGCCGCAGCATGCCAACCGAAGCTGCCATAAAAGCGGAAGAGACTCTGATCCACGTTCTGTGGATCAACGCCGGTCTGAGTTGTGACGGCGATTCCGTGGCATTGACAGGCGCCACCCAACCCAGCATCGAGGAGATCGCGCTCGGAGCACTACCCGGCTTGCCTCAAGTCGCGGTGCACTGGCCGCTCATCGACTTCGAGTGCGGACCGGCGGGCGGCGCCGACGACTTCCTCGAATGGTTCTTCAAGGCCGACCGCGGCGAACTGGAACCGTTCGTGCTTGTCGTCGAGGGGTCGATCCCCAACGAGAACCTGCACGATGAAGGGTACTGGTGCGGATTCGGCAACGACCCCGCCACCGACCAGCCGATCACCACCAGTGAATGGCTAGACCGACTCGCCCCGAAGGCTACTGCGATCGTGGCCGTCGGCACGTGCGCGACCTACGGCGGCATCCACGCGATGGCGGGCAACCCGACCGGTGCGATGGGCGTGCCGGATTACCTCGGTTGGGACTGGAAGAGCAAAGCGGGCATTCCGATCGTCTGTGTGCCAGGGTGCCCCATCCAGGGAGACAACCTCTCCGAGACCTTGACCTACCTGCTGTACATGGCCACCGGTCAGGCGCCGATGATCCCGCTGGACGACGCGCTCCGGCCACAATGGCTGTTCGGCAACACGGTGCACGAGGGGTGCGACCGGGCCGGGTACTACGAGCAAGGTGATTTCGCGACCGAGTACGGATCGCCGAAATGCATTGTGAAGCTCGGCTGCTGGGGTCCGGTCGTGAAGTGCAATGTGCCGAAGCGGGGTTGGATCAACGGTGTCGGTGGGTGCCCGAACGTCGGCGGTATCTGCATCGGATGCACGATGCCTGGCTTCCCGGACAAGTTCATGCCCTTCATGGACGAGCCGCCGGGCGGAAAGGTTTCAACGACGGCTTCGGGCCTGTACGGCTCGGTGATTCGCAATTTGCGCCACATCACCGGACGCACCGTCGACAAGGAACCGAAGTGGCGTCATCCGGGCAAGGAACTGACCACAGGAGCGAAGCGCACCTGGTAGGTGCGCGACGCACAGAAAGGCAAAACTCAATGACTACCACCGTTCCCGGACCCCAGCACACCAAGAAGGACCCTAGGACCCTCGTCGACATGTCCTGGGATCCGATCACCCGCATCGTCGGCAGCCTCGGCATCTACACCAAGATCGACTTCGAGAACCGTGAAGTGGTGGAGTGCCACAGCACGTCGTCGATCTTCCGCGGCTACTCGATCTTCATGAAGGGCAAGGATCCCCGCGACGCGCACTTCATCACGAGTCGTATCTGCGGAATCTGCGGCGACAACCACGCCACCTGCTCGTGCTACGCGCAGAACATGGCCTATGGCGTCAAGCCGCCCAAGCTGGGCGAGTGGATCGTCAACCTTGGCGAAGCCGCGGAGTACATGTTCGACCACAACATCTTTCAAGAGAATCTGGTCGGCGTCGACTACTGCGAGAAGATGGTCTCGGAGACCAACCCGAGCGTGTTGGCCAAGGCCGAGAACACCGTTGCCCCGAACTCCGAGGCGCACGGCTACCGCACCATCGCCGACATCATGCGCGCCCTCAACCCATTCACCGGTGAGTTCTACCGGGAGGCACTGGTGGTGAGCCGCTGGACGCGGGAGATGTTCTGCTTGATGGAGGGGCGCCACGTGCATCCCTCGACCTTGTACCCGGGCGGTGTCGGCACCGTCGCCACCATCCAGCTGATGACCGACTACATCACCCGGCTGATGCGCTACGTCGAGTTCATGAAGAAGGTCGTGCCGATGCACGACGACCTCTTCGACTTCTTCTACGAGGCACTGCCGGGCTACGAGCAGGTCGGATTGCGTCGGACCCTGCTGGGTTGCTGGGGGTCCTTCCAGGACCCCGAGTACTGCAACTTCTCCTACAAGGACATGGAGATGTGGGGCAACAAGATGTTCGTCACGCCCGGCGTGGTGGTGGACGGAAAACTGGTCACCCACTCGCTGGTCGACATCAACCTCGGCATCCGAATCCTGTTGGGCAGCAGCTATTACGACGACTGGGCTGACCAGGAGATGTTCGTCAAGAACGATCCGCTGGGCAACCCGGTCGACCGGCGCCATCCGTGGAATCAACACACCAACCCGAAGCCGCACAAGCGCGACATGGACGACAAGTACAGCTGGGTCATGTCGCCGCGCTGGTTCGACGGGAAGGACCACCTGGCCCTGGACACCGGCGGCGGACCACTCGCCCGGTTGTGGTCGACGGCGCTGGCCGGTCTCGTCAACGCCGACGGTTACGTCGTGTCCACCGGCCACAGCGTGCAGATCAACCTGCCGAAGACCGCGCTCAAGGGTCCAGTGTCCTTCGAGTGGAAGATTCCCGTACACGGCAGCAACACCATCGAGCGCAACCGGGCCCGCACCTACTTCCAGGCATACGCTGCGGCGTGCGCGCTGCACTTCGCCGAGCAGGCACTGGTCGAGATCCGCGCGGGCCGTACCAAGACGTGGGAGAAGTTCACGGTGCCGGACGAAGCCATCGGTTGCGGTTTCACCGAGGCGGTCCGTGGAGTTCTCAGCCACCACATGGTGATTCGGGACGGCAAGATCGCGAACTACCACCCGTATCCGCCCACCCCGTGGAACGCCAGCCCGCGCGACAGCTACGGAACTCCGGGACCGTACGAGGACGCCGTGCAGGGCCAACCGATCTTCGAGGAGAACGATCGGGAGAACTTCAAGGGCATCGACATCATGCGGACGGTCCGTAGCTTCGACCCCTGCCTGCCATGCGGAGTACACATGTACCTGGGTGACGGGAAGACGATCGAGAAGCTGCACTCACCCACCCAGTCCGTCACTGGGGAGTGATACATGGCCTCGACAGGACACCAAAGCCCGGAGGCACTCCACGACGACACGCAATGGCGCACCGCAGGTGATCGCATCCAGACCCTGCTGGACGCCAGCACGGCCAGCGGAACCCTGGTGCGCGAACGGACCGAGCAACTCGCGGCTGAGCTGACGGAACTGTACGGTGCGGCGCTCGAACGAATCGTCGCCATCACGGCCGAGGTTGCCCCCGATTTAGTCGGCCGGTTCGTGGCCGACGATTTGGTGGCAAGCCTCATGCTGGTCCACGGCCTGCACCCACACGGTGTGGAGCGCAGAATCGAGGACGCGCTAGATAGCGTCCGGCCCTATCTCGGTTCGCATGGTGGCGACGTCACGCTGCTGGAGGTAGTGGACGATTCCGAGGGAATGACAGTTCGCCTGCGGTTCGCGGGCAGCTGCAAGAGCTGTCCGTCCTCGGCGGTCACCCTTGAGTTCGCCGTCGAGGACGCCGTCCGCGCGGCCGCACCCGAGATCACCACGATCGAAGTAGTCGCCGCAGAGGTGGATTCCTCGACCGCCTCGTCATCGGGACTGATCTCGGTGGATTCGCTGATGAGCCGCATCCATACCAAGGACACCGCTGGTGCCGCCTGGTATCCGGTTCCCGACGTCGGGGATCTTGGCCCCGGCGAGGTCGGCGGATTCCTGGTTGCGGGGGTGCCGATCCTGGCCTGCCGCGTCGGCGACGAACTATTCGCCTACCACGACAGGTGCGGCAGCTGCGACGAGTCGCTGGCGGGTGCGGCACTACATCGCCCGATGGGCGCACCGATCGGCGAGGCGGTGCTGCGTTGTCCGCGCTGCCATGCCCATTTCGACGCGGTCCACGCCGGCGTCGGCCTGGGCGGGAACGCCGATACGGCTTACCATCTCGATCCCATCCCATTACTGCTTCGCGACGGTGTGCTCTCGGTCGCCGTGCTCGCCGAGGCGACGGGGGTGATGTGATGGCGGGCGCATACGACGTGTTGGCCCGGATCCGGGCCACCAAGCGTTCCGCCCAACCAGTCGGTGAGCGGTGCGAGATGTGCGCCGAACAGATCGCCGACGAACATCAGCACGTCGTCAATGTGGAAGCGCGCCAGCTGATGTGCACCTGCCGCGGCTGCTACCTGTTGTTCTCCGATCCGCACGCCAAACTGCGTTATCGGGCGGTACCGGATCGATACCTCACCTTCTCCGACTTCATCCTGGACCGTCGCGCTTGGGAATCGCTACAGATACCCGTCGGGCTGGCGTTCTTCTTCCACAACTCCGACATGGACAAAACCGTGGCCTTCTACCCAGGTCCCGCCGGCGCCACCGAGTCCGAACTGGACCTCGACGCATGGAGCACCATCAGCGGTGCCGATACCCAACTGAGCTTCCTCGCTGACGACGTCGAAGCGCTGCTGGTGCGCGTGCCCGATAGAGAAGACTCCGATCCCGAACTCAACGCCGTAGCCGAGTGCTACCTGGTGCCCATCGATGCCTGCTACGAGTTCGTGGGCAGACTGCGAATGTTGTGGCGGGGCTTCGACGGTGGCCAGCAGGTACGCGAATTCGTCGACGAGTTCTTCGACCGGATCAAGGCTAGGAGCAAGGTGGCCAGCATATGAACGGATCAGCGTGAGCGACCTGACGTTCACCATCCTGGACGTGACCGTGGAACCCTACTCGGTCACCCCACGACTCACCGCGCACATCGGCATCACCAACGGTGACGACGAGCCGATCCAAGCCATCGCGCTGAAATGCCAGATTCGACTCGAACCATTGCGGCGGTCCTACTCCGATGATGAGGCAGGTGGCTTGCTCGACCTGTTCGGGCCACGGCAGCGGTGGGTCAACACTCAACGCACGTTCCTCTGGCAGCACAGCACCGCGATGGTGCAGGGCTTCACCGGCGCATGCGAGATCACGATGCCGCTGGAGTGCACCTACGACTTCGAGGTCACGGCGTCCAAGTATCTGCACGCCTTGCGCGACGGCGCCGTTCCGCTGTTGTTCCTGTTTAGTGGAACAGTTTTCGTCCAGGGAGAGCGCGGTTTCTCGGTCCGTCAGGTGTCGTGGGATTGCGAAGCCCAGCACGACATGCCGGTGTCGGTCTGGAACGACGTGACTCGGCTTCACTATCCGAACGCCGGCTGGGTGCGCCTCGGGCACGACACCGTGTCCGCGCTGGCCGCCTACAAGTCGGCCCGCGGCATGCTCGATTTCGAGGATGCGATCACCACGCTGCTGGCGGAGTCACCCCAGCACTCGGTCCCGTCACCCCAACCGGAGGAGGTGCGGTGAAACCCACCTGGGAGCGGGCCCGCGCCATCGCCGATGCGGTGCTCTACGAGGGGTACCTGCTGTACCCCTACCGGGCCACGTCCAGCAAGAACCAATCCCGTTGGCAGTTCGGCGTGGTCGGACCGCCCGGTGCATCGGATGCCGGCGTCGGCGAAGACGACACCTTGTCCGCACAGTTTTTGATCGACGGTGACGGCGAACTGTCGCTGGTCCTGCGCTTCCTGCAGTTACAGCACCGCCACGCCGAGCGGGATGTCGGGGGCGGACGATTCGAGCCCGTCGACGAACTGACGAGCGAACTGCAGTCGTGGGTCACATGGGACGAGGCCGTGGAGTGCGAACTGTCCTTCGGGCCCTTCAGTCTCACCGACCTGCAACAGCCACGCACCCTTCCGGCCGTTGTCAGTACGGGCACGGAGTCCGAGGACGTCAACGGCGGTCGGCTCATCCGCACGAGGGCAACGATCCAGGCCGAACTCCGCGTCGCCGTCGAACGCGACGGGGCCCTGAACCGTGTCAGCGTGTCGGTCCGCAATACAGGTGCGACCGCGGCTGACAAGGACTCGGCAATGGCCACCTCATTGATTGGAACGCATATCATCGCTGAAGTCGTTGGCGGCGAGTTCGTTTCACTCCTCGAACCGCCCGAATCCGCAGCTGGTGCGGTCTCCCGCTGCCATCGGCACCGGTGTTTCCCGGTACTGGCCGGGCGACCCGGCGAACGCGACCTGCTGCTGATCTCGCCGATCATCCTCTACGACCATCCCGAGATCGCCGAACAGAGCAACGGAGCGCTCTACGACTCCACCGAGATCGACGAGATCCTCACCCTTCGCGTGATGACGATGACCGATGAGGAGAAGGCGCACGCCCGGGCCACCGACCCGTTGGCCGCCCAGATCATCGACCGGTGCGACTCCATGTCGCCTGAAGCGATGCAGCAGTTGCACGGCATCCTGCGCAACCCGCACGCGGGTTCCGGAGGGCAGGAGCGCAGCGACCCGGGAATTGGGTCCGGTAAAGCGGGGGCTGGATTCGACGCGCTGAGCGAGCAGATGAGGTCCGCAGGCCTGATCCCGGAGATCCCCGAAGGTGTCGACTGGTGGGATCCATTGGCCGACAAAGCTGTACGTCCCGGCGTCGATGCCGTGCTGGTGAGCGGGATCCGGGTCGCCGCGGGCAGCCGGGTCCGGCTCCGGCCGAGCCGGCGCGCCGACGCCCAGGACATCTTCTTCGCTGGAAAGACCGCGCGCGTCACGTCGGTACACGAGGACGTAGACGGCCAACAGTACGTAGGGGTCATCGTCGAAGACGAGCCTGACGTCGAGATGCCCGACTCCTACGGCCGATATCTGTACTTCGCGCCGGACGAAGTCGAACCTCTCGATACAAGAGTAGTCAGCCCAGATAGGAGTTCATGATGGACGTAGTTGGTTGGGTCGCAACCGGTGTCGTTGCCGTGGTCGTGGTGGGCGGGGTTTTGATCGGGCTCCGTTCCATCCCAGACGTACGGCGATACATCAAGATCCGGAACATGTAGCGCGAGTCCGTCAACCAGATGACAGCCCGCATCCTGGTCGCCGGCATCGGCAACATCTTCCTTGGGGACGACGGCTTCGGACCCGAGGTGGTCCGTCGCGCGTCACCGGCGATTTCGAACGGTGAATTCGGAAGTGCCACCGTCAAGCTGGTGGACTACGGAATCCGGGGTATGCACCTCGCCTACGACTTGTTGGAGGACTGGGATGCTCTGATCCTCATCGATGCCGTGCCAGATCGCGGGTCGCCGGGCACATTGAGGGTCTTCGAGACCGATCACGAAACTCTGCACGCCACTGCGGGTCTCGATGCGCACAGTATGGATCCGGGTGCCGTGTTCGCGAGCTTGCGGGCGTTGGGTGGCTCCGCTCCCCGAACGATCATCATCGGCTGCCAAGCCGAGAGCGTCGATGAGGGCATCGGGTTGACCGATGTAGTCGGCGCGGCCGTCCCCGAAGCGATCGCCGCCATCCAATCGGTGCTGCAGATGCTGGCGTCCGAGACCTGCGCCGCGGTTCGGGAGGGCTGAGTCATGTGTCTGGGGATACCGGGTCGGGTCATTGGAATGGTCGCGGGTTACGGCGACCAACTGGCCCTCGTCGACGTTGCAGGAGAACCCCGCAAGGTGAACATCGGCATGCTGCCCGAAGAGACGTTCACCGCTGGCGACTGGGTCATCATCCACATGGGCTTCGTCGTCGAGAAGACCGACGAGGCAGGGGCTGACGCCGCCATGGCCGGGTTGGAGCTGATGGGCCGAGGGCGCAGCAACGAGGACCCGCGGCCATGACCGGCAGGCGTCGACTCCGCATCTGCGTACACGGGGTCGTGCAGGGCGTCGGCTTCCGGCCATTCGTCTACACGACCGCCGCCGCGTACGGATTGTCCGGATCGGTGCGCAATGACAGTTCCGGTGCCGTCATCGAAGTCGAAGGCAGCGCAGGCGCCATCGCCGACTTCCAAGAACGCCTGCGCAACCACGCTCCGCCACTGGCCATCGTCGAATCGGTCGACAGCACCGACATCCCGGTCGTCGGTGGCACGGGGTTCGAGATCGCCGACACGTCGCGATCAGGTGGCGGCCGAACACTGGCCTCGCCCGACGTCGCGATGTGCGCCGACTGCGCGACGGAGTTGCGCGATCCGGCCGATCGGCGCTTCCGACACGCGTTCGTCAACTGCACCAACTGTGGTCCGCGCTTCACCATCATCGCGTCCCTCCCCTACGACCGCGCCGCCACCACTATGGCGTGTTTTCCGATGTGTGCAGACTGCGCCCGCGAGTACGCCGACCCCGGAAACCGCCGATTCCACGCCCAGCCCGTCTGCTGCCCCAATTGTGGCCCCGCCTTGCACTTTCGGGACCGCGACGGCCACACCTCCGACGCGGAGGACGGGTTGCGTCGGGCCCGGCGGCTCCTGCGCGACGGCGGGATTCTCGCCGTCAAGGGCATCGGCGGCTACCACCTGGCCTGCGACGCCGACAACGAAGTGGCCGTGGCCGCACTGCGGGTGCGAAAGCAACGCGGCGACAAACCGTTCGCGGTGATGGTGCCGGATCTGGAGGGCGCACGCGATGTCGGAGAGTTCGACGGCGCCACCGCGCGGGTGCTCACCGGTCCGCAGCGCCCCATCGTGCTATTGGCGCGTCGGCCCGGGGCGCCGGTGGCCGATGCGGTCGCACCACACAATCCGGACCTCGGTGTGATGCTTGCCTACGCGCCCCTGCACGCATTGCTGTTCGGGCTACCTGGCGACGAACCGAGTCCACGGGTCCTGGTGATGACGTCGGGCAATCTCGGTGGCGAACCGATCTGCTACGCCGACGACGACGCACTGACGCGGCTGGCGGGCTTGTGCGACGGATGGCTGATGCACGACAGGGAGATCCTGGTGCCGTGCGACGACTCGGTGGTTCGCGTCCTCAGCTTCGGCGGAGCCGAAAATCGAGACGTGGGCGCTGAGCTGCCCATCCGGCGATCCCGTGGCTACGCCCCGCTGCCAGTCGCGTTGCCGTTCAAGGTGCCGCCGACGCTCGCGGTCGGCGCAGACCTGAAGAACACGCTGGCCGTCGCCGAGGGGAAGTACGCATGGTTGAGCCAGCACATCGGCGACATGGACGACCTCGCCACGCTGTCCGCATTCGACGCCGCCCAGTTGCACCTGCGCGCGCTGACCGGTGTCGACCCGGATGTCATCGTCGCTGATGCCCATCCGGGATATCGGTCGACCGCGTGGGCGCATCGCAACGCCGACGGCCGACCCATCCACGCGGTGCAACATCACCACGCCCATATCGCCGCGGTGATGACCGAACACGGCTACGACGGTTCGCAAGAGGTGATCGGATTCGCCTTCGATGGAACGGGTTACGGCGACGACAAGGCTGTGTGGGGCGGTGACGTCCTGCTGGCCAACTACAAGGGATACCGTCGGATGGCACATCTAAAGTACGTACCCTTGGCCGGCGGCGATGTCAGCGTTCTGCGACCGTATCGGATGGCACTTGCACATCTGTGGAGTGCAGGCATCGGTTGGGACGACGACCTCCCAGCCGTGGCGGCCTGCCCGGCCGACGAACGAAAACTTCTGGCTCATCAGCTCGAGACTGACTTCGGCTGCGTCCCGACCTCGAGCATGGGCCGACTGTTCGACGCAGTCTCGTCGCTCGCCGGGGTCCGACACATCGTGGACTACGAGGCGCAGGCCGCGATCGAATTCGAGGGGCTCTGCCGCGGTGTCGACTGTGGCACAATCGCGTACGCGTTCGACGTCGACAGCGATGTGACACCCGCGGTCGCCGATCCGGCACCGGTGTTGCGAGCCGTGATCGGCGACCTTCGTGACGGTGTGCCGGCAGGCGTGATCGGCGCACGCTTCCACCGCGCAGTAGCCACCTTGATCGTCGACCTCGCTGCCGCGGTCCAGGACGGAACTCAGACGATCGCGCTGTCTGGCGGGGTGTTCCAGAATGTATTGCTACTTGAATTGTCGTTGAAGGGACTGCGGGACAAGGGATTCAATGTGATCACCCATCGACGCGTCCCACCCAACGACGGCGGGATCGCGCTGGGTCAACTCGTGGTCGGGAACTCCGGATGAGCCCAGATCGGACGCCCAAGGGGCATGAGTTATTCGCTCAATACGCATACCCGCCGAATGAGTTGGGGTACTGCGGACCGTCGGAGGGCGACGGGCCATCGGAACTCGCCAGACACGCCAAGGAATTCGACGGCGCATGGCCATACCTTGCCGCGATCGCCGACGCGGTCGGAAGCTCCGATCCGCTCAACGAGGACATCGTCCGCAGCTATTGGGTGGGCGGCCCGTCACTGGACAAGGTCGACGCTGCGGTGTTGCTGGCCCGACTGAGAACCGCGTTCAGGGGTCAGGTGACCGGGCTGCTCGACGAGCTGAACACCCCGGCCGGGGTGCTGGCGCACCACAGCTTTCACGTCTTCGTCGTGTATCCCTGGGTGCGTTTTCTGCACCGCGACCCGAACACGGCGGTGCGCGTCATGCAGGACTGCCGTATTCGCTGGGGGACGGTGGAATCGGTAGCCGGTGATCAGGTGGTGATCACCTCGCATCCATTGGCGTTCGACGCGGGCTCGCTCGTGCTCGGCGAACCTCAGACCGAGCGGGTGATTTGGAGCAAAGATGGCGTGTCGTTGGCCCCCGCACCGGAACCAGGCGCAACCATTTCCGCGCACTGGGACTGGGTGTGCGGGACTCTGACCGACGAGCAAACTGTCGCATTGGCCACGGCGACTAGGGCCACGCTGGATCTGGTCAACAACGCCTGGTCCGAAAACCTGTCACTCATAGCGGGATCGGAGCACACTGGTGGGTAGCTGGGTGGTGCACGATGAGCGCTTGCGCGAAGAGATGACAACCCTGAGGAGAGGTCGACAATGACGATCGGCGTGCAAGCGGGCGGGACGTTCGTCGATGCCGACCTGTCCGCTGATCTGGCAGCCGGGGCACTGGATCTGGCCCGCAGATTCCACGACGGTGCCACACTCTGGACGATCTCACCGCAGTGGGAGCCGCACGCTCATCACATCGCTGTCGAGTTCGTCCATCCCGTCATCGTTGGGAAGCGCGCCCTACCGTCCGTTGCGCTCGTCGAGCCGGATCCCGTGGCGCAGGCGCGGGTGGCAAGCCAGCCAGGCGATCTGTTGATCGCGGTAGCGTCGGCAAACGATCGCGCTGTGATCGACGCGATGCGACGCGCGCAGGCGTGGGGTGTGCTGACCCTGTGGATCGGTTCGGGGCCGCGACCGCCGGCAGGCGCGGCCAACCATATCTTGTGGATCGACTCGGACGACCCGATGATCCCGGCAACAGGCACATTCGTGTTGATGTACCACCTGCTGTGGGAACTCACCCATGTCTGCTTCGAGCACCCGGGACTGCTGAAACCTCGCGGCGACGAATGCACCGAGGAAGTGTGCGTGACGTGCAGCGACGAGGGTCGCCTCGCCGAGGTCGTGCTTGAGCCCACCGACGAATCGTCTCAGGCGTTGGTCCGCACCTCCACAGGCGAGGAGTGGGTGGACGTCACGATCGTGGGCCCCGTCGCCGTGAACGACCTGATCCTGGTGCACGCGGGGGCGGCGCTGACTCGACTCGATGTTGGCAAGGAGGTGACCCGGTGACCACACACGATTCCGAGAGCACCAGCTTCTTGTATCCGTTCATCGAGTCGGAGGAGACCGACGCCACCAGCCTGCTCGACGACTTGGCCAGGTCGGCCCGGGGTAAGGCCGCCGAGAGCGCGAGCCTGCAACGTGCGTCTCTACACGAGTACGAGGACGCCCTGATCAAGGCCGGAACCGGGATGGCCGAACGATTCCGCCGCGGCGGCCGGCTCTACACGTTTGGCAACGGTGGCAGTTCGACAGACGCCGCGACCTTGGCGTCGCTGTTCAGCCGGCCGACACGCGGCCGTCCAGTCGCGGCGTGGTCGCTGGCCGCCGACGAGGCCGTCGTGACTGCGTTGGGCAACGACGTCGGGTTCGAGCTGATCTTCAAACGACAGATCATCGCGCACGCCCGCGACCGTGACGTCGCGATTGCCTTGTCGACGTCGGGCAACTCCGAGGACCTCATATCCGCCATCACCGAAGCGAAGCAGCGGGGATTGCTGACCATCGGATTCTCCGGTCACGACGGCGGACGAATGGCGGTGGCCGAGGACATCGACTTCTGTTTCACCGTGGGTTCCCAGAGCATCCACCGCATCCAGGAAAGCCACGCCATGCTCGGATATCGACTCTGGTCGGTGGCCCAGGAACACATGGCCCGCCCCCTCAACGGAGCCCACACTTCATGACCACTGAACCAATGACCGCCGCACAACGCGAAGACCGCGTGCTGGAACGCATTGACAAGTTCCGACAGCGACGCCCGCGCTTGCTCGACGATGTGGTGACGCTGGCGCATGGCGCGGGCGGCAAGGCCTCGGCTGCGCTCGTCGACGCGGTCTTCCTGGAGGCATTCCGCAACGACGAACTCGAACAACTCGGGGACGCCGCGGCGATATGCACCCCTTCGGGCGAACGGCTGGCGTTCTCCACCGACTCCTACGTCGTTGCGCCGCGGCGCTTTCCGGGCGGCTCCATCGGGCATCTCGCAGTGCACGGGACCATCAACGACCTCGCGGTATCGGGCGCACGCCCGCGATGGCTGTCGGCGGCGTTCGTCATCGAAGAGGGTTTCCCCATCGCCGAGCTCCGCGAGATCGTCGCCGACATGAGCGAGGCCGCGATACGCGCGGGTGTGCAGATCGTCACCGGCGACACGAAGGTCGTCGGCAAGGGCGCCGCCGACGGCGTCTACATCTCCACCGCGGGCGTCGGCGTGATCCCCGAGGGCAGGAGGCTGGCGCGCGACCTCGTGCAGCCCGGCGACAAGGTGGTGCTGTCCGGAACGATCGGCGAGCACGGGATGGCGGTCATGCTCGCTCGCGGCGACCTGGCCATCGACGCCGACATCGCATCGGACACGGCGCCGGTACACGAGCTGGTGGAGATCCTGCTCGACGCCGCGCCGTCGACGCGGTGGATGCGCGACCCGACACGCGGCGGCGTCGGAACGGTGGCCAACGAGCTCGTCAAGGGCTCACCGTTCGCGCTCATCCTGGACGAGGCGAGCCTACCGATCCAGCCGCAGGTCCTCGGCGCGTGCGACATGCTCGGTATCGACCCGCTGTACGTCGCGAACGAGGGAAAGTTCGTCGCGATCGTCGCCCCCGATGAATCCGATGCGGCGATCGCCGCGATGCGTACGCACCCGCAAGGAGCCGACGCGACGGTCGTGGGCGAAATCGTGCCCGCTCCGCATGGCATCGTCGCTTTGCGAACTTCGTTCGGCGGCAGCCGAATCGTCGACATGCTCGTGGGCGATCCGCTGCCGCGTATCTGCTGATGGAGCTTTGAAGGGAGAACGCCGATGTGCCTTGGAATACCAGGTCAAGTGGTCGACATCGTTGATGCCGAGCAGTCGCTGGCTAGGGTTGACGTCAACGGCGTGCGCAGAAACATCAGCGTGCGACTGCTGGCCGACGACAACCTGCAGGTTGGCGACTGGGTGCTCGTGCATGTCGGTTTTGCGATGGCAAAGATCGACGAGCGCGAGGCCGCAATGACATTGGACCAGGTCGAGAAGATGGGCGCCGACTACGTCAACGAGATCGAAGCATTCCATTCGTCCGAAATCGCCTGATTCAGAAGAGGTTTGAAGCATGAAGTTCGTCGACGAATTCAGAGACCCGGCGGCAGCCCGCGCCCTCGTCAAATCGATCACCGAGCTCGCAGCCGGCGACCACTTCAAGTTCATGGAGGTGTGCGGCGGTCACACCCACACCATCTACCGTCACGGCATCGAGCATCTGCTGCCAGAGTCTGTCGAACTGGTGCACGGACCAGGGTGTCCGGTGTGCGTGATCCCGATGGGCCGGGTGGACGACGCGATGTGGCTGGCCGAACAGCCCGGCGTCATCTTCACGACGTTCGGCGACATGATGCGGGTGCCCGGGTCCAGGGGCAACCTCATCGATGCGAAAGCCCGCGGGGCGGACGTTCGATTCGTGTACTCCCCGCTCGACGCGCTCAAGGTCGCCATCGACAACCCCGACCGGCACGTCGTGTTCTTCGCAGTCGGCTTCGAAACGACGGCGCCGTCCACCGCAGTCACGCTGGTGCGGGCGCGCGCCCTCGGCGTCAAGAACTTCAGCGTCTTCTGCAACCACGTCACGATCGTTCCGCCAATCAAGGCGATCCTCGAATCACCCGACTTGCGGCTTTCGGGCTTCCTCGGCCCCGGCCACGTGTCCACCGTCGTCGGGATACGGCCATACCGATTCGTGTCCGAGGTATACGGAAAGCCAATGGTGGTAGCGGGTTTCGAGCCGTTAGACATCCTCGCGTCGGTGCACATGCTTCTGCAGCAGATCCGCGAGGGACGCTGCGAGATCGAGAACCAGTACACGCGCGTCGTGCGGTCCGAAGGCAACACCCAAGCGCTGAAGTTGATGTCGGAGACGTTCGAGCTGCGGCCGCACTTCGAATGGCGTGGGCTTGGTTTCATCTCGCAGAGTGCGTTGAAGATCCACCGCGACTACGCCGAGTTCGACGCGGAGTTGAAGTTCGAGATGCCCGGCATTCGGGTCGCCGACCCGAAGGCATGCCAATGCGGCGAGGTGCTCAAGGGCGTCATCAAACCGTGGGAGTGCAAGGTGTTCGGAACCGCGTGCACGACGGAGACACCGATCGCCACCTGCATGGTCTCGCCCGAGGGCGCCTGCGCGGCCTACTACAATTTCGGCAGACTGCACCGAGAGACGGCGCAACTGCTGGGCCAGCGCGGCTAGGTCGTCACCACTGGTCGCGCGGTACGTCGAAGTCGGCGCACAACGCCCGCCATATGTCGCGGGGATCGATTCCCGCCTCGATGGCCTGTGCGGCGGTTCGCCCGCCGAGGCCGCTCAGCACGTGATCGACGAGCAGCGAGGTGCCTCGCACCTGGCCGAACTGCCCGTGGACGAGTTCGCGGAATTCCGTCAGCCGCACGCCACCAGCCTACCGAGACCTAATCGGTCGACGCCAGCGCGTCGTGGCACACCCGTACCGGATCGGCGACGTCCCCTGCGGCGTCACCGGCCAACCGGGCGTGCTTCCGGTAACCCGGGGACGACAGCACCTCACCCACCGCTGCGGTCAACGCCTCACCCGTCAGCGGCCGGATCAGTCGTGCACTGCCCTGGCGCACAACGCGATTGGCAATCTCCCACTGGTCTCCCCCACCGGGAACCACCACCATCGGCACGCCCGCGAGCAGCGTCTTGGCCACCATGCCGTGGCCACCGCCGCAGACCACCAGATCCGCGTTCGCGAGCAATTCGTCCTGACGACCGAGTCCGACCACGGCCCACGGCGGCACCGCCGAATCCGACCCGCCCAGCCTGGACACCACTACCCGCGCTCCGTCGGGCAGCGTCCCCCCCGGCACCAACGACTCGAGTGCCACGTCGGCAAGACCCCGGGTACCCGTGGTCGCCGTCGACGGTGCGACCACCACCACCGGGCCCGCGCCGTCCGGAATCTCCAGCAGCACCGACGTCGGCTCAAAGTGGAGCGGCCCCACGACGACGGCCTCGACGGGCCAGTCCGGGCGCGGCACCTCCAGGGCGGGCAGAGTGGCGATCAGGCGCCGAAGCGGCCCGGGATCGGATGGAGGCAAACCGATCTCGACGCGGGCGGTCGCGCGCTGCCGGTCACCTGCCCTCACCGAGCGCGCGGTCAGCGCCCGCATCACCGCGTCACGGAGCCTGCCCCGGATTCCGACACCAGGGGCCAGTCCGCTACCGAGCGGTGGAAGGCCCTTCGACGGCCGGTACAGCGGGTGCGGGTTCAACTCGACCCACGGCACGCCCAGCATCTCGGCGGCCATGCCTCCGCAGGAGGTGATCACGTCGGACACCACCAGGTCGAGAGCCAACTCCTCGAGTCGCGGCGCGTTCAGCACGGCCATCCGGGCCGCTCGCCGGTGGAGCTTGGCTCCCGAGTCAGCATCGTCGTCGCCGTCGATGGGATCGAGACCTTCGAGCAGCACGGAGTCGATTCCGGCGCCCCTGGCGGTATCCAGCCACTCCGCACCGGTGAGCAGTGTCGGTTCGTCGCCGGCCGCGAGGAACTTCAAACACAGCGCGATCGCAGGAAAGGCGTGTCCGGGATCGGGCCCGGCCACCACCGCGACGCGCATCGCCCTACCCTGCCACAGCCTCCCGGCAACGGGCGATGAGCGCTTGCGCAAAGAGCAAAAGACTACTGTGGGGCCATGACCGACCAGACATCCGCCGTGCCCACAGTCGACAACAAGGCGACTGTCCAGCGATTTCTGTTCGCGGTGCAGAACGAGGACTTCGACACCGCGGACGCACTGCTTGCCGACGACGCGAAATGGCAGAACGTGGGATTCCCGACCATTGCCGGTCGCCGGCGCATCGTCAAGCTGCTGCGTAGCGGTGAGGGCCGCGCAGGCTTCGAGGTGAAGTTCCATCGCATCGCGTCCGATGGCGCGTCGGTCCTGACTGAACGAACCGACGTCCTGGTGTTCAAGGCCTTGCGACTGCAATTCTGGGTATGCGGTGTGTTCGAGGTGCACGACGGGCGAATCACGTTGTGGCGTGACTACTTCGACTTGTTCGACTTCTTCAAGGCCACGTTGCGTGGGCTGGTGGGAGTCGCGGTCCCCTCGCTGCGCCCGACACTATGACCAGCGACTCCGTCCGCACCAAGCCGACCGTTCTGCAGTACATCGGGTACTGCTACGGAAAGCGCCTGCCGTCATCGATGCTGCAATGGGTGGCCGACGACCTCGCGGGACCCCGTGCCACGCTGCGCATGATGGTGCGAGTGTTCATTCCGGCGGTGCTGATCCTCACGCCATTCTGGATAATCCCGATGTCGTTGTACCTGCATCTGTCCACCACGGTGCCGATCCTGATCCCGTTCGTGTTCTTCTCCCACGCGCTGAACAAGGTGTGGCGGCGTCACATGCTGCGCAAGCACGGGCTGGATCCCAGCCTCGTCGACTACCGGGCCCGTCAGCGCGACGCCCACATCCACGACGCCTACGCCGAGAAGTACGGGCCGCGATCGGGTCCGCCGAGCAGCAGCGCCGTGTGAGCGTTCAGGCGCCGCGCAGGTGGCCGAGCTCGTCGAAGGCCTGCGCCCAGCCGGCCAGTCGGTCGGTGGCGCTGCCGAGTTCGTAGCGGTAGCGCTGAGCCGACATCGGCGAGCTCGACAACGACCCGGAGTTCGCGGCCGAAACCAGCTTCGCTGCGGCCTCCACCATTTCGTCGAATTGCCTGACACCGCTGTCGAGTTGAGCGACGAATGCCCGGATGGTCGGCGTCAGGTGCGGCCGCGACTTCGGGGCGGCAGTCGCGGCCCGTTCCATCGATACGACCTCGTTGGCCGTCGCCGTCATGGTGGCGACGGTCTGATTGGCCGCGGCGACGACGTCGCGCAGTTCTTCCTGCGGCAACATCCGGCCGCGCTCCATCACCCCGATGAGCGAGAACAGGCCGCGCTCGGCGGACGTCAAGGCCGCGATCGGCTGGCGCGCCGCCGATCCCCACGGCGGCAGGCGTCGCACCCGGCGCTCCGCCGGAAGTGGCTCACGCTTGAGCCAGCGGTACCGCAGGAAGGACAGGGTCGCGAGGAACGCCGCGCCGACGGCGATGGCGCCGGGTATCGGGAGCGCCCAGGCGGGCACTACGTCCCAGGAGGCGAGCACCCCCGTCACCGCAATCCAGAGAACCGTCGAGAACGTGAAGAACAGACCTGCCCGCAGTGCCCACCTGCGCTTGCGCAACAGCTTGGCGCGCGGATCCGCTGCGGCGCCGAGCTTCTGCGCCACCACGTCGGAGAGTTCGGCGGCAGTGTCGACGCCACGTTGCAGAAGAGTGCGCCAGGCCTCTTGCCGTCCCGTCCGAGAATCAACCGCCATGGTCCGCGCTACCTAACTTGAAAACTACTGCGAGAGTGGGTTTTCCGGCGCAGCGGCCGGCGGGTTAACGGCAGGGGCCGCGGGTGTCGAGGTGGCATCGCCCGACGGAAGGGCATCTCCGCGCATGGACGCGCGGATCTGCTCCAGCCGCGAGTGGCCGGCCATCTGCACACTGGCCTGCTGGATCTCCATCATCCGGCCCTGGACCGAATTCTGTGCGAGTTCCGCCGAGCCCATGGCGTTGGCGTAGCGCCGCTCGATCTTGTCGCGAACCTCGTCGAGGCTTGGCGTGCTGCCGGGAGCGGCGATCTCGCTCATGGACCGCAGCGAGGCGCTGACCTGTTCCTGCATCTTGGCCTGCTCGAGCTGGCTGAGCAGCTTGCTGCGCTCGGCGATCTTCTGCTGCAGCACCATCGCGTTCTGCTCGACGGCCTTCTTGGCCTGCCCGGCGGCCTGCAGTGCCTGGTCGTGCAAGGACTTCAGGTCCTCCACGCTCTGCTCGGCGGTGACGAGCTGGGCCGCGAACGCCTCGGCGGCGTTGGTGTACTCCGTGGCCTTCGCCGCGTCGCCGGCACCAGTCGCCTGGTCGGCCAACGCCAGCGCCTGGCGGACGTTCACCTGAAGCTTCTCGATGTCGGCGAGCTGGCGGTTGAGCCGCATCTCCAGTTGGCGCTGGTTGCCGATCACCGACGCGGCCTGCTGGGTCAGCCCCTGGTGCTGGCGCTGCGCCTCCTCGATGGCCTGCTGGATCTGCACCTTGGGATCGGCGTACTCATCGACCTTGGAGCTGAACAGCGCCATGAGGTACTTCCACGCCTTGGTGAACGGATTGGCCATCGGTTCGTTCCGCCTTCGTGTTCGAATGGGGCCAGTGTGCCTGTCCCCGGGATGGGCTCGGCAAGCAAATGTGCTTTCGCTACCCGCCAACTTATCGGTTGCCCACAGATCACCACACCCCTCCGCGTGTTTCCGACGGATGGGTGCCCTCAGGCCACCGCCATCGAGACGACCTGCGGGATGACCACCCTCGTGGAGAAGTCGATGGTCGAGGCACTGGCGGTCGCGACCGACAGCGGCGCTGCCTGTTCGTGCCGCTCCATGGTCTCCCCGGCGTCGGTCAGTACGCGCGACAACGGCACCTCCAAGGCCCCGCAAATGGCACTCAGAAGCTCGCTGGAGGCTTCCTTACGCCCGCGCTCCACCTCGGAGAGATAGCCGAGGCTGACACGGGCGTCGTCGGACACCTCGCGCAGCGTGCGTCCCTGCGAGAGCCGGGCCTGACGCAGGACGTCGCCGATCACTTCGCGAAGCAATATCGTCATCGCGGTCTCCTCACAACGAAAGACGTGGTCAAAGATCAATTCGAGTTCACTAACAACCTGAACGCCCGTACCCGTCGGAATGGTTCCCACCACGCGGATCTACCGCGTCACCCGCGGGATCTGCGCACCGCGGAAACCAGGTAGTCCACGCCGGTGAGCACGGTCAGGACGATCGCGGCCCACATGAACACCCAGGCGCTCATCAGCCACGCGCCGTGCAGCGGGAGGACGAACAGACCGATCGCCACGGACTGGACCAGCGTCTTCAGCTTGCCGCCACGACTCGCGGGGATCACGCCACCACGGATGACGGCAAACCTGAGAACCGTCACCCCGATCTCACGAACCAGGATCACGGACGTCGCCCACCACGGCAGATCGCCCAGGAGGGACAGGCCGATCAGTGCCGCCCCGATCAACGCCTTGTCGGCGATGGGATCGGCGAGCTTGCCGAACTCCGTCACCATGCCGTAGCTGCGCGCCACGGCGCCGTCGAAGCGGTCGGTGATCACCGCCACCGCGAAGACGATGAAAGCAACCACTCGCCAATGTGTTTCGTGGCCGTCGCCGACGAACAACGCAACCAGGAACACCGGCACCAGGACGATGCGGAGCCCGGTAAGCACGTTTGCGACGTTGACCACGCTGACCCGCGGGGTCAACGGATCGACGTCAGACTGACCCGGCACGGCATCAGAGTATCCGTTCGCCGAACCGATACCCTCTCAGCTGTGAGTGGAGCGCCTGAATCGGACGTCCCGGTGGTCCGTCGCGCCCGTACCTCGGACGTGCCCGCCATCAAGTCGCTGGTCGACTTCTATGCGGGCAAGATCCTGCTCGAAAAGAACCTCGTCACCCTCTACGAGGCCGTGCAGGAGTTCTGGGTAGCCGAGCTCGACGGGGAGGTGGTCGGCTGCGGCGCGCTGCACGTCCTGTGGGCGGACCTCGGCGAAGTGCGCACGGTCGCCGCACACCCGAGGCTTCACGGCCGCGGTGTCGGAAACGCCGTCGTCGAACGCCTGCTGGACATGGCAAGGGAGTTGCACCTGCAACGGATCTTCGTGTTGACCTTCGAGACCGAGTTCTTCAGCCGACACGGCTTCAGGGAAATCGAGGGCACCCCGGTCACCGCCGAGGTCTACGACGAGATGTGCCGCTCGTACGACATCGGCGTCGCCGAATTCCTCGATCTGTCCTACGTCAAGCCCAACATCCTGGGCAACACCCGGATGCTCCTGACGCTGTAGGTAGGTGTCGGCGTCGGCGAGCGTGACGCCACTGCGAGAATTTCGCCCGTATTTCGCAGTGGGCCTACCTTGGGCGCGCTCGGGCCCGTGCTACCCGGCCGACGATGCTGCCGTCGGTGTTTTCGGCCGTCACTCGCACGTCGTTCCAGCCCAATTCCGTGACCGCGCCGTGGCGCCTGATGTCCCTGTCCAACTGGCGGCGGGTCTTCCGGTGGTGCTCGCCCTCATAGTCGACACCCACCATGACGTCGCGCCACCCCAGGTCCAGCTCCGCAACGAGCTGTCCATGCTCGTCGCACACCGGGACCTGCGTCTCGGGACGCGGGAAGCCCGCGCGGATGAGCAGCAGGCGCACTCTGGTTTCCTGCGGTGACTCGGCACCGGCGTCAACCAGGTCCAGCGCGACGGCGGCCCCGCGGATGCCCCTTCGCCCCTGGTACCGCTGCGCGATGAGTTCGACGTCGAGCCTGGTCGCGCGGGCCAGCGCATCGATCGCGGCGACGGCGGGATCGAGCGGGTAGCGGCAGGCGATGTCGAACGCCGTACGCGCAGGCGTTGTCACCACCACCCCACGAACTGTCCCGACTTCATCGGGCTCGTGACGATCCGACCACGCGTGAATCCCGCTGGGCGGACGCCGATTGTCGTGGAGAATCTCGGAGGGGGCGTCGTCATCGACCCACTTGGCGCCGTGAAGGGCCGATGCCGAGCAGCCTGCGACCACCGCATTGCGCCCCGACCACAGCCAGGCCGCCTTGCCCCGCACCTCCGGGTGATCCGAGTGTCGGGCGAGACGTAGACATCGCGATGGATCGCAACGAATTGCTGCGCAATGCATATGGCGTCAAGTGACCCGCCGCCAACGCCTCGCTACCTACGAAGGGCTCCCCATGCCGGGAGTGTGCCAACGACGTCCGACAGGTCGCCCAACGTGACGCCACTGCGAAGAATCGGCTCAAAACTCGCAGTGGGCGCACGTTCGGCGCCGTCAGTCGTCCTCGGCGTCGCCACCATTGGCGTCCGAGCCGCCGCGGATCAGCATCAACGTCCCCGCTAGCTCGTCGGGCTTGACCAGTACCTCACGCGCCTTGGACCCCTCGCTGGGGCCGACGATGCTGCGGGTCTCCATCAAGTCCATCAGCCGGCCTGCCTTCGCGAAGCCCACCCGTAACTTTCGCTGCAACATCGAGGTCGAGCCGAACTGGGAGGACACCACCAGTTCAACCGCCTGAAGGAAGACGTCCATGTCGTCACCGATGTCGGGATCGACGTCCGTGCGATCGTTGGTCGCCTTCGCGGCGGTGACGCCCTCGGTGTAGTCGGGTTCGGCCTGGTCCTTGCACGCGGCGACGACGGCGTAGATCTCCTCGTCGCTGATGTAGGCGCCCTGGAACCGGACCGGCTTGTTGGCGCCCATCGGCAGGAAAAGCCCGTCGCCCATGCCGATCAGCTTCTCGGCGCCCGCCTGGTCCAGGATCACCCGGCTGTCGGTCAGAGACGACGTCGCGAACGCCAAGCGGGACGGCACGTTGGTCTTGATGAGCCCGGTGACGACGTCGACCGACGGCCGCTGCGTCGCCAGGATCAAGTGGATTCCTGCGGCGCGGGCCTTCTGGGTGATGCGCACGATGGCATCCTCGACGTCACGCGGCGCGGTCATCATCAGGTCGGCCAACTCGTCGACGATTGCGACGATGTACGGATACGGCTTGTAGACGCGCTCGCTGCCCAGCGGTGCGGTGATGACCCCGGATCGCACGTTCTTGTTGAAGTCGTCGATGTGACGAACCTTGTTGGCCTGCATGTCCTGGTAGCGCTGCTCCATCTCCTCGACCAGCCAGGCCAGCGCGGCGGCCGCCTTCTTGGGCTGCGTCACGATGGGCGTGATGAGGTGGGGAATGCCTTCGTACGGCGTGAGTTCCACCATCTTCGGGTCGATCAGAATCATCCTGACCTCGTCCGGGGTGGCCCGCGACAGAAGCGAAACCAGCATGGAGTTGACGAAGCTGGACTTGCCGGATCCCGTCGAGCCGGCGACCAGCAGGTGGGGCATCTTGGCCAGGTTCGCCGAGATGAAGTCCCCCTCGATGTCCTTGCCCAGTCCGATCACCAGTGGGTGGTGGTCGCGGCGGGTGGTCGGCGCGGTCAGGACGTCGGATAGACGCACCATTTCACGGTCGGTGTTGGGCACCTCGATGCCGACGGCCGACTTACCGGGGATGGGTGCGAGCATGCGGACGCTCTCGGTGGCCACCGCGTAGGCGATGTTCTTCTGAAGCGCAGTGATCTTCTCGACTTTGACGCCTGGTCCGAGTTCGACCTCGTAGCGGGTGACGGTCGGGCCGCGGGTGCACCCCGTGACGGCCGCATCGACCTTGAACTGGTGAAGCACCGACTGGATGACTTCGATCATCTTGTCGTTGGCCGCGCTGCGAAGCTTCGGCGGATCACCGGCGACCAGCAGGTCCAGCGACGGCAGTGTGTAGGGCCCCTCGACGACCCGATCGAGCGACAGCGTCTCCTGCACGCCGTCTGCGGGCGTCGGCGCCCCGGGCTTCTTGCGCCGCGCGCGGACCTTGGGCTCGGGCACGGTCGGGGTCTCGTCGGCGACCGGCTCCAGTGGATAGTTCTCCATCGGGGTTCCCGTCGGCTGCGGCGCGCCCGGCCACTGCGCCTCGTCGCCCCGGTAACTCGCGGGGTCGTCGTAATAGCCGTCGGAGAGGTCGTCCGCTTGCTCGACGGACTCCTCGTAGTACTCGTCGTCGTACTCGTCGTACGCGTCACCGCGGTACGCGCTCAGGAACATCGACCGCATCGCCGACGGAACCTCGCGGATGGTGGTCCCGGTCACCAGCAGTAGACCGAACAGCACTCCGATGATCAGCAGGGGTGTGGCGATCCACGGGGTGAGCCCATCGGAAAGTGGCCCGCCGATCGCGAAACCGATGAATCCCGCGACCCGCTGACGGTCGGCGGGGTCAAGCGGTGCGCCCGACCAGAGATGCCACAGACCGAGCACCGGCAGACTGATCATGGCGGTGCCCAGAACGAGCCGCGGGCGGGCCTCGGGATGCGGCTCGGTGCGCATCAACACGACGGCCAAGGCGGCGAGAAGGATGGGAAGCAACACCACTGCCGACCCGATGACCACACGCACGACGGAGTCGATCCAGCCTCCGACGGGTCGCGCCGCGTCGAACCACGAGCTGGCGGCGAGCACCACGGACACGGCGAGCATTCCGAGTGCGATGCCGTCGCGGCGGTGCCCTGGCTCGAGGTCGCGGGCGCGACCGACCGATCGGGCGGTGGACCCGGCGCCCCTGGCCAGCATCAGCCAGCTGGCACGGGCGCCCTTGCCTATCGCCGAGCCCGCGGTGGCGACGGGTGAGGACGTGCGACGTGGGGCAGGTTTGCGGCGGGGCGCGGCGGGGCGCGGCGAGCGCGTTCGGGCCTTTGAGCTGCTCGAACGAGCTCCCGAACGGGCGGCGGTCTTACTAGCCATGGAGGCCAGACTAGTCGCATCAGTCACAGATTCACCATTAGCCACACTGGTCACAATTGAGTATCGGTGCGGCCGGCGACCACCCGTCGAGCGCGCTGGGTAGTGTGATCGACGCCGCACCCACTCATCGAGGAGTATTCAGCCATGCCAGTCGTCGTCGCCATCCTGACCGCCAAGCCCGAGTCAATCGACGCTGTGCGAGATGCCGCCAAGACTGCGATCGAGGCCGTCCACCAGGAGCCGGGCTGCGAGCTGTATTCCTTGCACGAGGCCAACGGCACCTTCGTCTTCGTCGAACAGTGGACCGATGACGCGGCGCTGAAGGCTCACAGCGGCGCTCCCGCAGTCGCCGCCTTCTTCGGTGCCATCGGCGAGCACCTCGACGGTGCGCCCGACATCAAGGTGCTGCAGACCGTCGTCGCCGGGGATCCCGCCAAGGGTCAGCTTCGGGCCTGACGTGGCTGCGCCCGACGGCCCGTTGAAGGGCAAGGTCGCCTTCATCACGGGTGCGGCCCGGGGTCAGGGGCGCAGTCACGCAGTGCGATTGGCGCAGGAGGGCGCCGACATCATCGCCATCGACGTCTGCAAGGC
>NZ_JAVROT010000586.1:0-22541 GCF_032162605.1 Mycobacterium sp.
ACTGCTCACGATCCGCCGAGCCGGACGCGGCGTGGGCAGTGTCGAGCATGGTGACCATCGCCGCCAACCGGCGGGCACACGCCGCGGACTCCACCCGCGACCACGCATCCACCGCAGCGGCCCCGCAACTACCCCCGGTGCCAGCCACCAACTCATCGAACATGCATTCGAATCTAATAAGGGCATCCGACACATCCCACCCGCCAAACCACAGGCTGTGGATGAATCACGGACTGTGGACAACCCTGTCACCGCGTGCCGAAAGCGTCAGTGCCACATGCTATTTGGAAGGCGAAGAAACGACGTCTGACACCATCGGCAGCTACCCAGTCGGATCACCGACTCAGGACACCTAGAAGAACCCCGAATCGGGCAGCGCCGCCCCGTTCACGGCGATGTCGCCGAGTACCCGCGCCTTGTAGACGGTCGGGTTGTGCGAGAACAGCGTTCGCAAATTTCGCCAATGCCGGTCAAGGTGCGTCGCCGCCCGAACCGACGATGCGCCACCGGCGTCGAAGATCCGTGACGCCGCGCGCAGCGCCGGCTCTTCAAGCGCGACCTTGACCCGTGCCGCGGCGATCGACGCCCTGGCCTCGAGAGCAGAGTCGATTCCGGTGACACGCGCCGCGTCGAGAGCCGATGCGAGTTCGGCTGCCGCGCCGAGGACCAGTGACTCCGCCGCGTAGGCGACCGCGTCGATCTCACCGACGATCTCCAGCAGTTGCGGGTCGGTGGAAGGAGTGTCGGTGGTTGCGAACGTGTACGTACGGTGCCGGTTTCGCACCAGCGCTGCGGCCTCGCTCGTCAGGTTGCGAAGGATCCCTGCGGCGATGGCGTGCAGGTACAGCTGAACCAGTGCACCGCGAGCACGATCGACGCCCACGCTGGTGCCGAGCCGGATGACCTCGTCGGGCGCCACCTCGACATCCTCGAAGAGGGTCGTTCCGCTGCCGGTATGACGCTGGCCGACGCCGTCCCAATCGTCGACGTGAACGACCCCGTGGCGATCGGAGGGAATGAATACTCCTACCGGCGAACCGTTCTCGTCCTCCGCGCTGACCCGCAGATAGTCGGAGAACTGGGCGCCGGTGCTGTAGAACTTCCGGCCGCTCAGTCGCAGCCCGTCTGCGTGGTTGACCAGTTTCGTGTCATAGCTCTGACCGCCGACCCTGGCGCTGCTCAGCTCCGAGCTGGTGCCTCCGATCAGCTTGCCTCCGCCCACCAGCGAGACCCAGCGCTCGCGGCCAGGGCGGCGGGGGACACGCTGCAGTTCCTCCACTACCGAATAGTGCACGCGCAGGATATGCGCCAGATCGGGATCGGCCTCGGCCAGTGAGATGACGAAGCCGAAGAACTCCGGCACGGTGTAGTTCGCGCCACCGTGTTCGCGGGCGAGTCGCACGGCACCCAATCCGTGTTCGCGGACGAGTCGAAGGCCGTCAGCGGGCGGCTCGTGGCCGCCGTCACGCAGCCGCCGCTGGTAGTCCGCCGCGATGGCGGCGAGTACCTCGTCGAGATCCTTCCCGTCGTGCGCCCACGGTTGATGTAGTGCCAGTTCAGTGGTCAACTCCGTCAATCCCTTCCGGACCCTCCGGGCCCTGCTCTCGTGTCGTCGATCCAGGCGTTGTAGAACCACGGCACCGAGTTGGCTGCGTTCTCGAAGCCTTGAACCTGGGGCGCGACGGCGAAGATCTGCGTGTCTTCGAGCAGCGGTATCGAATACGCGTTGTCGATGACGTAGTCGTTGTACTGCTTCAACAGCGTCAGCCGTCGAGCGGTACCCGTGGCGCTGATCTGGGCGCGCAGCATCCGGTCGATCGCCGGATCGGAACCCTTGAGTGCGTACAGGTCGCCACCCTTGCTGTCGTAGTTCTGCCACAACCGCACTGGGTCCGCCGTCGGCCAACCGTTGCGCCGCAACCCCACCGAGTCCTCGATGCTGGCCGTTGGATAGTTCGCGAAGTCGGTCTGGCGGATCACCAGCTTGATGCCGATGCGGCGCAGTTGCCGCTGAATGAGTTCGTACATCGGCTTGGCAGTGTGGTCGTAGACGTCAACGTAAATCTTCGCGGACAGCTCCTGCCCGTCCTTGACGCGGTAGCCGTCGTCGTCGACGTGCGTCCACCCCGACGCCTCGAGTCGGCGGATCGCCTCGTCCGCGTCGAACCGGACGGCGTCGCTGCGGTCGGTATAGCCCGGGAAGTTCCTGGTGACGATGTTCTGGGCGGGCTTCCAATTGTCGGTGTAGAGGGTGTGCAGGATCTCGTTGCGGTCGATGCCGAAGCCGATTGCCTTGCGAACGTTGATGTCTCGCATGAACGGGGCGCTCTGGCGGATGTCGAGGGTATTGGCCATCCCCGGCGTCCGCAAACCCCGGACGTCGAAGCCCTCGCGCTCCAACAGTCGCTCGTCAGGGGGCTGTGCGTACCGGATCGCGTCGGCCTGTCCGGCGCGCAGGGCCCCGACCCGGACGCTGTCCTCGGTCACGGGGATCACGGTGACGGTGTCGAGATAGGCCTCGCCCTGGTGTGGGGCGGTGGCGGGCGCCCAGCCGTATCCATGGCGTTTGGCGAGCACGATCTTCTTGTCCGGCACCTCCGACTGCGCGTAGAACGGTCCGGATCCGATCAGGTTGGTGACGACCGACTGCTGCTCCTTGCTGGCGCCGATCGTGGCGTCGGCGACCAGTCCGGACGTGTTCAACGACAACACCGGAATGAACGCCGCATACGGCTCGGTCAGTGTCACCCGCACCGTGCGACGCGCCTCGTCCGCCGTGATCGACTTGACCTTCGGGAAGTAGGAGTTGCGGGTGATGCCCTTCGGCTTGTCGCCGTTGGCTTCCCACTCGAGATTGCGCCGGACCGATTCGGCGTCCAGCCGCTGGCCGTTGCTGTACGTCACTCCGTCGCGGATGGTGAACTCGTACACCAGCTTCGCATCGTCGACCGTCCACTTCTCGGCGATCCACGGTACGTACTCGAAGGTCCTTGGATCCTGGTAGACGAGGCGGTCGAGCAGCTGATCCTTCAGCAGGCTGTTCTGCCAGTAGCTGACCTGGATCTGCAGCGAGGCGGGGGCCTCGGCGTCGAGGTATGTCAGGTCGCCACCGCGGGTCGCACCTGTCGACGATACCGCGGGACGATCGCTGCCGCACCCGGCCAGACCCCACGTGACCAGCAGCGCAGGGACCAGTGCGCTCGCAAGCGCCCGGGCGATCCTCATGCGGCCCGCGCCGGCGCGCCGGGAACGGCATCGAGCAGGCGTTGCGTGTAGGCCGCCGTTGGTGTTCCGAAGACCGCGGCGACGGATCCGGTCTCGACCAGACGCCCCTTCTCGAGCACGCTGACCTCGTCGGCGATCTGGCGGACGAGGCTGAGGTCGTGCGAAACGAACAGGTAGGTCAGCCCGAGTTCCCGTTGAAGGGTGATGAGCAGATCCACCACCTGCGCCTGCACCGTGACGTCCAGCGCCGAGGTCGGCTCGTCGAGCACCAGGATGGCCGGCTGGAGCACCAGCGCACGCGCGAGCACGACGCGCTGCCGCTGCCCGCCGGAGATCTCCCGCGGCTTGCGGTCGGCCAAGGTGGCGGGCAGTCCCACGCGGGCCAGTGCCTGCACCACGTCGTTCCTACGTTCTGCGCGCGAGCCGATGCGGTTGATTCGCAAGGGTTCTGCAACGGCATCGCCGATCGTGAACCGAGGGTCCAGTGCGGCCAGCGGATTCTGGTGGACCATCTGCAGCTTGCGCGCCTGCGCGCGTTGCCGGGTGGCGCTGAGCGGAGAGTGCGGTCCACGAACTTCTCCGTCGACCCGGACTTCACCGGAGTCGAAGTCGGTGAGACCGGCGAGCACCCTCGCCACGGTGGTCTTGCCCGACCCGGACTCACCGACCAGAGCGTGGATCGTTCCAGGATGAACGTCGAACGAGACGTCGTCGAGTGCCCGGTGGTTGCCGAATCGCTTCCCCAGCGCGCTCACCCGCAGGATCGGTGGTGAGGTCTTCGTGGACGACGGGCGCTGAAACTCCTGCGGCCGTTCATACTTCTCGGGTGACAGCGCGGGCGCGTCGGCGATGAGTTGACGGGTGTACTCGTCCTCGGGGTGGATCAATACGGTGGCGGTCGGTCCAGTTTCACGAACCTGCCCGTCGCGCAGGACCACGACGTCGTCACTGTGGTGCTCGGCGAGGGCGAGGTCGTGGGTGATGAAGACGACGCCGAGTCGGCGCTCGCTGCGCAGCTCGTCGAGGAGTTCGAGAATGCGTTGCTGCACGGTGACGTCCAGCGCGGAGGTGGGTTCATCGGCGATCAGAAGCCTGGGATCGCCTGCGATGGCGATGGCGATCAGCACTCGCTGCAGCTGTCCTCCGGAGAGCTGATGCGGGTAGTTGGCGGCCCTGCGCCGGGGCTCGTGGATGCCGACCCGGTCGAGCAGCGCGACTGCCCGCCGGTGCGCATCGCGTCTGCTTGCGATTCGATGCACGAGGAGAACCTCCGCGATCTGGTCACCGACCTTCTTCAGGGGGTCGAGGGACCCGAGTGGGTCCTGGGGCACGAAACCGATGGTGTCGCCGCGCAGGCGTTGCCAGTCCCGCTGCGACAGGCCGGTGACCGGAGTTCCGTCGATGCTGACCTGACCCGACGTCACGTGCCCGTTGTCCGGCAGCAGACCGAGGATCGCGCGCGCGATCGTAGACTTGCCCGAGCCGGACTGCCCGACGATGGCGACGACCTTGCCTGCCTCAACGTCGAATGAGACGTCGTGCACCACCGGACCGCGGTCGGTGATCGAGCCACGGTGCGATTTCGGCGTGTACTCGACCGTCAGGCCGGAAACCGTCAGCAGCGCAGGAGCATTCATGTCAACCGACCTTCTTTCGAACGAGGTGGGCGAGCCGTGACAGGCTCATTACGGTCAGCACGATCGCCAGCGACGGGAAGACCACCAGCCCGGGAGCCGAGTTGATGTAGTTGCGGGCTTCCGAAATCAGCAGCCCCCACTCGGGTTCCGGCGGCTGCGCACCGTAGCCGAGGAAGCTCAGGGAGGCGATGGCGAGGATCGCGGTGCCGAACTGCAGCGCCGCCAAGGAAAGCACGGCCGAGTACGAGTTCGGCAGCACGTGTCGGAACAACAACGTCAGATGGCTGGCCCCGAGGTGTTCACTGGCCTCCACGAACGGCAGATTCCGGGTGGCCAGCACCTCGGAGCGGGCGAGTCTGGCGAACACCGCGATCGAGGAGACCCCCACGGCGATCGCCGCGTTCACCGTGCCGAAGCCGAGCGCCACGATGATGGTGATCGACAGCAGGAGAGTCGGAATCGACAACATGACGTCGACGATCCGGCTGATGATGCTGTCGGTGGCGCGGCCGAAGTAGGCAGCCAGCAAACCGAGTATCGTCCCAACGACCAGACCGATGACCACCGCGATGAAGGAGCCGGCGATGGTGACCCCGGTGCCTGCGATGACACGGCTCAGCAGGTCGCGGCCGATGTAGTCCGTACCGAACGGATGAGCCAGGCTGGGTCCCGCAAGGGGCAGATCCGGATTCTCCTGCAGCGGGTCGTAGGGTGCGATCGCCGAGGGTGCGATGATCATCGCCGCGACGAGCAACAGGAACGACACTGCGAACAGGTCCCCCGCGTTCACCCGTAGCGGGCGGGTGAGGCGGCCAAGGGCGACCGTGGGGCGGGCATCGGCGACGGTCATGCGGGCACCGGGTCGACGTCGGGTGTGGCACGAATGCGGCCCGAGGGTGCCGACGAACCGCCGGTCCGGTCGATGCGGGGGTCGATGAGCGGGTAGAGCACGTCGACCACCAGATTGATGACCACGAAGGTCACCGACACGGTGATGACCACCGCTTGAATGATCGGGGTGTCCTGGTTGCGGACGGCGGTCTCGGTGAGATGTCCGATTCCGGTGCGGTTGAAGATGGTTTCGGTGATGACCGACCCGGCCAGCAGCTCGCCCACCGTGATCGCCACCATGGTGACGGTGGGAATCGACCCGTTCTTCACGAGGTGCCCGAAGATGACCCGCTCATTGCCAAGACCCTTGGCGCGCAACACTTCGACGTATGGCTGACCGGCCGCATTACTCAGGCCCTGAATTAGGATCTGCGCGATGGGTGCTGCGACTGGCAGTGCCAGCGGCAGTGCCGCCAGGACCGTGGACGAGAGACCCTCGTCCCGGACGGCCGACACCCAGCCGAGACTGAACGAGAAGAATTGCAGGGCGACGAGTCCCGTCACGAAGACGGGGATGGACAGGAACGCAGGCGGCAGTGACCGCGTCAGTTCCCGAACCGAAGGCCACGGCGCGAACACCGCGCTCAGTGCGATGACGAATCCGATCACCGCCGCGATCGCGAAGGCAACCGCGGCCAACGAAAGTGTCGAAGGCAGGTCCTGTGCGAGCAGCCGTGACACGGACTGCCCACTGTTGAGTGAATAGCCAAGGTCTCCGGCGAACAAGCGCTGAACGGAAACGCCGAACTGCACGATGACGGGGTCGCTCAGCCGGTAGTAGTCGCGGAGGGCTTGCGCGTCGTCGTGGGAGATCGGGTTCTCCGGGTTCGAGATCTGCGTCTCGATCGGATTGCCCGGCAGCACGTTGAGGATGAAGAACACTGCCGTATACGCCAGTGCGATCACGATGATCGACTGGCCAACCCGCCGCAGCGCGAAACTCAACACCTGCCGAAAGGTATTCATGGTCACCCGGGTCGGCAATGATTCCTACCTCTAGGAATTTAACTTCGACAGTTCAGCTTTACTTAACTGTTGGCACGGGGGGGTAATTGAGCACTTCGAGTTGGCCTGATCGCAACCCGTTGCAGCACGGACCGGGCGGGCTAGCGTGCTGGGAATGGCTGTCTCACTTTCGGTCGGGGTGGAGGTCGTCGGCGACGGGCTCGGTGGCGGTGATGCCGCGAATCGGCCCGCTCGGGGCATCGCGGGGTTGGCCCGTCGGCTCGAATCGGCGGGCGTGGCGTACTGGGTGATCGGAGCCGAACGGGGTGAGGCCGTCGGTCGTTCGACGAACTGCCTCGACCCGTCACTCTTCGCGACCATAGCCGCGCGGCACAGCACCCACCTCGGTATCGTCGTCGCCGGCGCCGGTCACCGCGACCATCCGTACAACCTGGCGCGTCGGTTGGTTTCGGTGGACCACGCCGCGCACGGGCGGGTGGGCTGGTTGGCACTCGACTGCGACCACGGCCTCGCCCTCAACGCAGCGACCGACACATGGACGGGAGCCGTACTCGATGCCACTCACACTGCCGATGCGATCGCGGCGGTGCGTACGTTGTGGCGCACCTGGCCGCTCGAGTCGATAGTGGGCGACCTGGAGACCGGTGTCTTCGCCGACGTGACTCGGATCCGGCGGGCCGACGTCCGCCGCGGCTATGCCATCAGCGGACCGTTGAACGTTCCCGGCTCGTCGCAAGGTGACCTGCCGGTGTGGCAGCAGGCAGCACCCGGACACGAAACCGCCACCGCGGAAGCGGATCTGGTGATCGTGGAGGACGGCGAACCGATTCCCGGAACTGCGCCGGCGGTGGTGCGACTACGCTCTTTGGCGGCGATCGATTCCGCCCTCGACCGACTTGCCCGCACAGCCGGAGTGGTCGGGGTCTCGCTCAGGCTGGCTGCGGATGACGTGGACTCGGTCCTCGACCGGGCACTGCCCGCGGCGCGGCAGCGAGGGGTGATCGATGGTCCTGGCGAGGGCACCCTCCGGGATCGGCTGCGATTACCGGTCCGCGCGGAACCCGACCTGTCCGCCCACGCGGTGGCCTTCGACACCGCTCCGAACCCGGGAGGGAGACTATGACCCGAGCCGACCGCCAGTTGATCCTCAACGTCAACGTCCTCAATCTGGGCATCCACACCGGCTCTTGGCGACGTAGCAGTGAACCGCCCACGTCGTTCGCGAACCCCGACTATTACGTCCGCATGGCCAAGGTCGCCGAGCGTGGGACCCTGGACGCGCTGTTCCTCGCCGACGGCCCCGCATTGCGCGACCATCCGACACTGCGTCCCTCGCAGGCGTTGGAGCCGAGCGTGATCCTGGCATCGGTGGCCGCCGAGACCGAACACCTCGGGCTCATCGGCACGCTTTCGTCGACCTTCAACGACCCGGTCGAGTTGGCCCATCGACTGCTCGGTCTCGACGAACTCTCCGGCGGCAGACTGGCGTGGAACGTGGTCACCACGTATTCGCTTCCGGCAGGCTTGAACTTCGGCCTGGCCGAGTATCCGGACCGGCCGACGCGCTACCGGCGAGCCGCGGAGTTCGTCGACGTGGTGCTGGCGCTCTGGCGAGACGCGGCCAACGTCAGCGGCCGCGGCATCGACCACCAAGGCGAGTTCTTCACGGTGGTCGGGTCGCTGCCACAGGGTCCGTCACCGCAGGGCCATCCACTGCTGGTGCAGGCGGGCGGCTCGCCGCAGGGACGAGACCTGGCAGGACGCGTGGCGGATGCCGTGTTCAGCGCCGAACTGGATCTCGGTGCGGGCATCGAGCACTACCGCTACGTCAAGGACGCCGCTCTGGCGCACGGTCGGCGCCGAGGCGACGTGAAGATCCTGCCCGGGCTCATCACGACAATCGGAAGTAGCCGTGCCGAGGCCGAGCGACGGTACGCCGAGCAGAACGCGCTGCTGCCGCACAACCACGACCTGGAACGCCTGTCCCAGGTGCTCGGCGAGGACTTGTCCGGACTTCCGCTCGACGAGCCGGTGCCCGCGCGTCTGCTCGGAGAGGTCACCGACCCGTCGAAGTTCCCTGCCTCGCTGGGGTTTCGGGAGTCGGTGGTACGTCTGATCGAGAATGGGAGCCTGACTCTTCGGCAGGCCGTCCGCGAGTTCAGCGGCGCGGGCCACCGGGTGATCGTCGGTTCGCCGGAGGACGTGGCGGACACGATCGAGCGCTGGTTCCTCGCAGGCGCAGCCGACGGCTTCAATCTGATGCCCGACGTGTTTCCCGACGGTCTGGAGATCTTCGTCGACGAGGTGGTTCCCATCCTGCGCTCGCGCGGTTTGTTCCGCACCGCCTACTCGGAATCGACTCTCCGCGAGCGATTCACGGGGAGGCCGTCTCCCGTCGGAAGAGCGCTGCTGGCGAGAACCTAGCAGGCCGCTTGCACCTAGAACTCGATTCGCGATCCCACGATCACCGTCCGGTCGTACCTCAGGTGGAAGAAGTCGGCCGCGTCGGCGGTGAGATACGAGGTGGCGATGAACAGGTGCTTGCGCCACGGCGCCATGGTCGGCTCCGGACCGGCCACCAGTTCCAGTTTCGACAGGAAGTACGACGCCTCGTCGACGTCGATTCGCCCTTCCGTCGCGTCCGGATCGAGCAGGCGCAGGGCATCGGGCACGTTCGACGCCTCCATGTAGCCGAATCTCGCGGTGACGTGGACGATTCCGTCCTCGGCATAGCCGAGCGCGTCGACTTCCATCCGTTCGTCGTCCGGTACGCGGGGTACCGGCACCGTCTCGATCGACATGATCACCACGTGCTGGTGGCGGGAGTGGTTGTGCTCCACGTTCGCTCGCATTGCGAGCGGGGCAGTTTCGTTCCCGCGGTTCAGGAACACCGCCGTGCCGGGGACACGCGCCAACGGCGGGTCGCACGTGGAGAGTCCGTCGATGAATTCGCGAAGGGGTCCCTCGACCTCCTCGCGCGCGCGGGTGACGATGCCACGGCCACGCTCCCACGTCGTCATCACCGTCCACGCCGTGATGGCGATCAGCAAGGGCAGCCACGCCCCGTGGATCAGCTTGGTGAGATTGGCCGCCAGGAAGAGCAGGTCGACGAGCAACAGGGAGCCCCCGCCGATGACCACCAACCACAGCGGAGTGCCCCAGCGGGTGCGGGCGAGGTAGAAGAACAGCAGCGTCACGATCGTGATCGTCCCGATCACGGCCATGCCGTAGGCGTAGGCGAGTTTGGCCGAGCTCCCGAAGGCGAACACCAGGATCAGCACCGAGACCATCAACAGCCAGTTGATCGCCGGGACGTACACCTGACCGTAGGCCGACGCCGAGGTGTGCACGATCCGCAGCCGGGGCAGCAGACCGAGCTTGGCGGCCTGTGACGCCACCGAGAACGCCCCCGTGATCACCGCCTGTGAGGCGATGATGGTGGCCGCGGTGGCGAGCAGCACCATGGGCAGCCGCGCCCACTGGGGGATCAGGAGGAAGAACGGCGCACTGACCGAGCTCTCGTCGCCGAGAATCAGCGCCCCCTGCCCGAAGTAGTTGAGCACGCACGCGGGCAGTACGACGAACAGCCACGCCAGGGCGATCGGTCGTCGGCCGAAGTGGCCCATGTCGGCGTAGAGCGCCTCCGCCCCGGTGACGGCGAGGACGACCGCGGCCAGTGCGAAGAAGGCAATGTGGAAGTGCCCGAACATGAATGACAGTGCATACGTCGGCGACAGGGCCTTGAGGATTTCCGGGTGGCCGACGATGCCCATGACTCCGCAGGCGCCGATCGAGACGAACCACAGGACCATCACCGGCCCGAAGAATCGTCCCACCTTGGCCGTGCCGTTGCGCTGCACCATGAACAGCGCCACGATGATCACCGCGGTGATCGGCACGACCCAGTGTTCCAGGTCGGGTGTGACGACCTTGATACCCTCGACGGCGGACAACACCGAGATGGCGGGGGTGATCATGCTGTCGCCGAAGAACAGGGACGCCCCGAAGAGGCCAAGGGCGGCCAACGTCATCGCCGTGCGGCGGCCCCGCGTCGCTGCCCCGTGCCTCAACATGGTGATCAGCGCCATGATGCCGCCCTCACCGTCGTTGTCGGCCCTCATCACCAGCGTGATGTAGGTCAGCGTGACGATGATCATCACCGACCAGAAGATCAGCGACACAACGCCGTACACGTTGTCGGTGTTGATCGGCACCGGGTGTGGATCGGTGGGATCGAACAGTGTCTGCAGGGTGTAGATCGGGCTGGTCCCGATGTCGCCGAAGACGACGCCGAGCGCGCCGAGCACCAGTGCTGCGCGAAATGGCGGCGCGTCGCCGGCTCTGCGAGGCGAAGTCGCGGGTGCAGCGGTGGTTGACACGGCAGCGTCCTTTGGCGGATCCGGCAAACCTCGATCGTAGTCCGCGACCCTCGCAATTCCGGTTAGCCGCTGGCTTCAGGCCCCCGTCGGTGCCGCGGCCAGGGCCGGCTGCGCCAGACCGAGATGATCGCGCAGTGTGGTTCCCTGGTAGTCGCTCCTGAAAACACCGCGCTCCTGCAGCAGCGGCACCACCCGGTCGACGAAGGGGTCGAGGCCGCCCGGCGTGACATGCGGGACCAGAATGAATCCGTCGCTGGCATCGGCCTGGACGAGGTGGTTGATCCTCTCGGCGACCGTGTCCGCGGACCCGACGAAGTTCTGGCGCCCCGTGACCTCGACGATGAGCTCGCGGGACGACAACTTCTCGGCGTCGGCCCTGACCCGCCACTCATTGGCAGTCGCCACGGGGTCGCGGTACATCCGCACGCTGGCCCGGCCGCGCGCGACGGTGTTCTCGCCGACCACCGGATCCTCGGCTGGCAGGGGACCGTCGGGATCGTGATCGGAGAGATCCCGATTCCAGAGCTGCTCGAGGAACTTGATCGCCGTCTGCGGTGAGACCTGCGCGAGTCGGACGTCGTGCGCGATCTCCGCCGCCTCGGTATCGGTGTCGCCGAGCACGAACGTCGCGGCCGGAAGGATCAGCAGCTGGTCGTGCTGGCGTCCGTACCTGTCGAGGCGGCCCTTCACATCGGCGTAGAACGCCTGGCCGTCCTCCAAGGTGCCGTGCCTGGAGAAAATCGCGTCGGCAGCGGCGGCGGCGAACTCGCGGCCATGGTCGGAGTCGCCCGCCTGAAAGATCACGGGTCGGCCCTGCGGGCTTCGCGGGACGTTGAATCGACCGCTGATGTCGAAGTGTGCGTTCGAGTAGGCGAAGGAGCCCGCCTTCGGGTCGGACAGGAAGACCCCGGCCTCCTTGTCGGCGACGATTTCATCGCCGTGCCAGGAGTCGAACAGCGTGTGCGTGGCTTCGAGGAAGCTCTCGGCGCGTTCGTAGCGCTGGTCCTCGGCGAGGTATCCGCCGCGGCGGAAGTTCTGTCCGGTGAAGGCATCCCAGGACGTGACGACGTTCCAGGCGGCGCGGCCCTCGGAGAGGTGGTCCAGCGAGGCGAATTGTCTTGCCACCTCGTAGGGTTCGTTGAACGTCGAGTTGATCGTGCCGGTCAGTCCGAGCCGGTCCGTCACGGCCGCCAGCGCCGCCAGGACGGTGAAGGTGTCCGGCCGGCCGACCACGTCGAGATCGTAGATTTCGCCGCCCTGTTCGCGCAGGCGCAACCCCTCGGCGAGGAACATGAAGTCGAACTTGCCGCGCTCGGCGGTCTGCGCGAAGTGGACGAACGAACTGAAGTCGATGTGGCTTCCCGACGCGGGATCGCTCCACACGGTGGTGTTGTTCACACCGGGGAAGTGTGCGGCGAGGTGAATCTGCTTGACTGGCTTGGTCATGCGCGGTCCTAGGTTGTCGTTCCGGCGGTCGAGTAGCGGTTGGCGGGGCGCGCGAGACCGAGTGTGTCGCGCATGGTATGGCCGCTGTAGGTGGTGCGAAAGACTCCGCGTCGTTGCAGTTCGGGTACCAACCCGTCTGTGATCTGCACCAGATCGTGAGGCAAGGTGGCGGGGCGCAGCCGGAATCCCGCGACGCCTGCGGCATGCCACAGCTGCAGCAGGTCTGCCAGCTGTTGCGGCGTTCCCGTGAAAACCTCCGCGTCGCTCGTGAATTCGCCTCCGGCCACGTCGTCGAGCCGCCGCAGGCGCGACGCTGCCGCGTCCGCAGTGTGGTCGATGAAGACCACCAGGTCCGCGAACACCCGGACCGGTGACCCGCTGGTCCGACGCGCCGCGATGGCGTCGACGATGCCCGCCGTTTCGGCTGCGCTGTGAGGTGTCACGAAGCCAACGTCGGCGCTCGCCGCGATGAGCCGATGGGCGGCCTCGCCGTGACCGAGAGCGGCCACGATCGGCTGTCCCTGCGGCGGCCTCGGTGTGATTGACGGACCCTTGACGGAGAAGCGGGCGCCTTCGAAGTCGATGTAGTGCAGCTTGGTGCGATCGACGAATCGGCCGCCGGCCACGTCGCGTATCTCGGCGTCGTCCTCCCAGCTGTCCCACAACCGCCGGACGACCTCGACGTAGTCGGCGGCTTCGTCGAGAAGGCCATCGGCGGCCAAGTCAGCGGCGCTCCGCCGACCGAAGTGCCCCGCCGCGTCCGGGCTTGCCGTCACCTGAACCCGCATCCCCGCGCGACCAGAACTGACGTAGTCGAGGGTGGCGATGGCCTTCGAGGCATGGAAGGGCTCGGTATGGGTGGCGATCACCGTCGGCACCAGACCGATGTGGTGGGTGCGCGGCGCGACCCTCGAGGCGATCAACGTGGCATCGAGGCGCCCTCGGACCCGGTCGGTCCGATCGTCGGTGTGCAGTGGGTCCTCGGACTGCAGTGCCAGGCCGTCTTCGATGGTGACGAAGTCGAGCAGACCTCGCTCGGCTTCGGTGACCAACTCGGTCCAGTACCGAGGCGTGGACAGGTCGATCGGAAGGGCGGCGGGCTCACGCCACGACGCGGGATGCCACCCCGTCCCGTCCAACGCGACGGCGAGATGAAGTGGGCTCGAGACACTCGACACGGACGTTCTCACTTTCCTTCGCGGCCACAAGGACAACGCCACACTGCGTCCAAGCCATTCCTACCGGGTCGAGGAGAGAATCACCGGCCAGCGTGTTCGATGATCGCGCACGGGCGTCGTACCGGCACGTCGCCGCTCGTCCTACCAGCAGTGTCGGTCGCTGCGGGCCGCGTTCGAAGAGATCAGCGCACGGTGATGCCAATACCCGCCACGGGGACTTGACGACGGTGCACGACCGAACAGTCCGGCGCGGATAATCGACAGCATGGACTGCACACGATGAATCACGTTCGACCAGCGCGGCAGCTCGGCGGTCGTCATGAGTGACTCCGGATCGCAGCCGCCCGTGCTGATGATCGTGCATGCCCACCCCGACGATGAATCAAGCCAGACGGGAGGCACCTTGGCTCGCTATGCCGCCGCGGGATGCCGAACCATCCTCGTCACCTGCACCGACGGTTCGCAGGGGGATGCCGCCGACGGTGCCAAACCCGGGCAGCGCGGCCACGACCCACGACGAGTCGCTGCGCATCGCTCGGGTGAACTCGACGCGGCCGCGGTGGCGCTGGGCGTGCAAGTCGTCGTGAAGCTCGGTTATCCGGACTCTGGCGCGCCAGGGGCAGCAGAGGGCGCAGGAGAGGGCGTGGAGTCCTTCAGTCGAGGTCCAGTGATGCCGACGGTGACGCAAATGGTCCGGCTCCTGCGGCTGCACCAACCCGACGTGCTGATCACCTACCCGCCCAACGGGTTGTCAGGGCACCCCGACCACGTCCGCACCCACGACGTCGTCGTCGCGGCGCACGCCAACGTCGTCGCGAACGGTGAGCCCGACTCGCGGCTTCCGCGCCTCTACTACATCGCGATGTCGGCCAGCCGGCTGCGCGCGGCTCGGTCCGCCGTCCGTGTCGCATTGGGTGACGACGCGTGGGTGCCGCCCGAGGAGATGGGCACCGACGACGCCGCGATCACCACGACCATCGACGTCTCTGCGTTCTGGGAGCAGAAGCTGCGAGCTCTGGCGGCGCACGCCAGTCAAGCCGACGCTGCCATGCTCCTGCGGATGTTCGCAGCGGACGGTGGACTCACCGAATCCGTCGTCCGCGTCGAGGAATACGTACGCGTCCATCCGGTTTTCGCTCCGGCTGTCGTCGAGACCGACTTCTTCGGACCGGGGAGTGCCGCTCATCGGAGTGGGTGATCACCGGAGCATCGGGTAGCTGACGTGGTCAGAGGTTCCTCAAGTCGTCCGGCACGTCCACGGCGTGCTCGCGTAGCACCTCCAGCGGAACCACGTCGAGGGTGCGCTCGTGGGTGGCGGCTAGCACGACCGGGGCGGCGTGGCCGTCCTGCTGGGCCCGCAGCCAGTTCACGGCCGTGACGCACCAGCGGTCCCCTGGCACCAGACCTGGGAAACGGTATTGCGGCATCGGTGTCGACAGATCGTTTCCGATCGAGCGTTGATGCTCCAGGAACTCGCTGGTGACGACGGCGCAGATGGTGTGCAGACCGATGTCTTCGGGCCCCGTCGAGCAGCACCCGTCACGATGGAACCCGGTGAGCGGGTCGGTGCCACACGGATCCAATGGGCCGCCCAGTACGTTGCGATCAGGCATCGCATCAGTATCTAGGCTTCTGGCGGCCGCGGCACTACCACTGACCGCACTCGGCGATGATGGGCACATGGCCGGGCGTGACCGCGACGAATCGGGCCGTCCTCGAAGCACGCGCCCCCGCGATGCGCTAGGACGACCGTTGCCCTACGGCAGTCAAGGCGTCCCACGCATCCCGGACGAGATCGACCTGTCGCCAGTGGAATTCCTCGCCTACGCCCAAAGTCTGATCGATCAAGGCCTGGCGTTCCACGCGCACGAAGTGCTGGAGGCTGCCTGGAAGAGCAGTCCCACCGACGAGAAACCGCTGTGGCAGGGCCTGGCTCAGCTCGCGGTCGGCATCACCCACGTCCAGCGTGGCAACTTCGACGGCGCGATCACCGTGCTCCGCCGGGCATCGGGTGGCCTTGCCTCCGTCGACCGCCCCGCCCCGTACGCAGTGGACGTCGCAGGGCTGATCGACTACGTGGCAACGCTCGGGCAAGACCTGGCGGCTCGCAGCGATATCAGGGCGGAGCGGCTGCGCCCGGCGCTGACCTTGCCCACGTAGGGCAACGCGACCCGCGCCCCCGGCGCGCCATGGAGTGCCATGGAGTGCCCACTACCATGGCCGATACGGTAAGAGTTTCAGGACGACGGGTGAGGAAAGCGAAGTTGATGAAGGTGATGCAGGGCGTCCGCGTCCTCGAGGTAGCCCAGTTCACGTTCGTGCCCGCGGCGGGGGCGATCCTCGCGGACTGGGGCGCCGACGTCATCAAGGTGGAGCATCCCGTTCGCGGGGACACTCAGCGCGGCTTCATCAACATGGGCGGCTTTCAACTCGACCCGAACCGCCACCCACTCATCGAACATCCCAACCGCGGCAAGCGCAGCGTCGGTATCGACGTGTCCACCCCCGACGGCCAGGAAGTCCTCTACGAGATCGCCAAGACCGCCGACGTCTTCCTGACCAATTACCTGCCCGCACAGCGCCAGAAGAACAAGTTCGACGTCGAACACATCCGTGCGGCCACCCCGAACATCATCTACGCCCGCGGTAGCGCCTACGGCGACAAGGGGGCCGAGCGACTGGCCGGCGGCTTCGACGGCACCGCGTTCTGGACGCGCAGCGGCGTCGGCCACGCGCTCACCCCGGAGGAGGTCGGCGGCGCACTGTCGCAGGGGATTCCGGCGTTCGGCGACTCCATCGGCGGCATGAACATCGCAGGCGGGATTTCAGCCGCCATGTTTCATCGGGAGCGCACCGGGGAAGCGGCGGAGATCGACGTCTCGCTGCTGAGCACCGCGTGGTGGGCGGCAGGCGCCAGCGTGACCCAGGGCATGGAGACCGGTGAGACCATGCGCTCGCCGATGCCGAATACCGTTGGCCCGACGGTGAACCCGTTTCTCGGCAACTACCTCACCTCAGACGGCGGAACCATCAACCTGTGCATCGTCAGCCCGACCGGCTACATACGCGACGCGTTCGAACACCTCGGCCTGCCCGAAGCCGCGAACGACCCGCGCTTCTCCGACGTGATGCCGCTCATCAGCAACGCCGCCGCAGCGGCCGAGCTGATCGCAGCGTCGATCCGGAGCAAGCCCTTTGACTACTGGCGTGAGCACCTGAAGACGATGAAGGGGCAGTGGGCGCCGTTCCAGAGTCTCATCGACCTCGCAGGAGACGAACAGGCCATCGCCAACGACATGATCGTCGAGGTCGAGGCCACCGACGGTGGCGCACCGTTCAAGGTGGTCCGCGGTCCCGTCCAGTTCAATCACGAACCGCTGGAGACGACGCGCGCTCCGCAGGCCTCCGAGCACACCGAGGTTGTTCTGATGGAGCTCGGAATCGACTGGGACCGGATCGAGAAGCTCAAGGACTCCGGCGCGATCGCCTGATTCAGGACTTCTTCACACCGTTTGGCGATGGGCGCTACGCGTTCGTCGCCACCGCGTGGGAGAGCAGTTTCGGGTCATGCGCCGAGATGATCAACAGATCCGGATCCTGCCGGTCGTAGAGCTCGGCGAGACGGGCATGGTTGTCGCGCACCACCTTTCGGTCGAAGGCCACCAGCATCTCGGAGATCTTGATGCGCAGCGGAATCGGTGAGCGGCCGTCGACCGTGCCTGCGTAGTAGAAGGCGTCACCGCAGTGCAGCACCCAGCGGTGGCCCGCGTCGACGGCGACGCACGCGTGCCCGCGAGTATGGCCGGGCAACGAGACGAGGACGATGCCTGGGGAGATGGCCTGGAGCTCCTTGGCGGCGGCGAACCCGCGCCACTTCTCGCCGTTCGGATCGTGCTCGACGATCTTCGGACGGTGTGCCCACTGCGCGGGCCGGAACCTGAACCTCTCTCCGCGGGTCGGCACCTTCAACGCGCCGAACGCCTCAGCGGCGGTGAGGTGAATCTGGGCCTCGGGGAAGTCGGAAATGCCGCCGATGTGGTCCTGGTCGAAGTGAGTCGTGATGATGTGACGGACTTCTTCGCGGCGAAAGCCGAGGCGCTCCACCTGGCGCGCCGCGGTCTCGTCGACGTCGAATCGCGGGCGCAGCAGATGGCGGGAGTGTCCGATCCGGCTCGGATCGGAACAGTCCCGAAGGCCGAAGCCCGAGTCGACGAGCACCAGACCGCCATCGGTCTCGACCAGCAGCACGTGACAGATCACCGGCGCGCCCGGTGAGTCCATCGACCCGCAGTTGAGGTGGTGCACCTTCATGGCTCGACCTTTCCGGTCAACTGCACTTCGACCCGTCGCGCCGCGCGCCGCGTCGACACCTCGTCGAGCATCGACCGCAACCCCATCGCGCGCAAGGTCAGCGCCGCGGTCCCCGCATCAGCGACGCGAGCGCGGCCAACGCGGCCAAGAGCGCCGAGGCGATGAACACGATGGCCAACCCGTGTTGGAAGGGGCCGGCAATCAGGTGGGGGAAGAATTCGCGGCCGGTGATCGTCTGCTGGTTGGCCGCGGGCAGAGCGGCCAATGCGCCTGACGGAGCGAGGAGGTGCTCCAGCGGGTTGACCCCTAGCACCGCGGAGAACAGGGTCGCCACCGGAGGCAGGGCGCCGACGTCGTGAGCGACGGCAGGCGGGATGCCCTGCTGGATAAGCCCACTGGACATCGTCTCCGGCAACCGCGACGACAGGCCCGCCACCATGAGCGAGAAGAACACGCCGATCGACAGGGCGGTGCCGGCGTTCTGGAACGTGGCGCGCATGCCCGACGCGACACCGCGCTGTTCGGCCGGGACGCTGCTCATGATCGCCGAGGTGTTCGGCGCGGCGAACATGCCGCTGCCGATCCCGTTGGCGAGGATGAGCAGTGCGAACGCCCAGTACGGGAAGTCGAGTGGCAATGCGAGCAGCCCGATGAACGTCGCACCGAACAGCACCATCCCCGCCGTCGCGATGCCGCGCGTTCCGAAGCGGTCCGACAACGTGCCCGAAACCGGGCCCGACACCAGGAAACCTACCGTCAGCGGTAGCAGGAAGACGCCGGCCCACAGTGGGGTGTCGGCATAGTCGTATCCGTGCAGGGGCAGCCAGATGCCCTGCAGCCAGATGATGAGCATGAACTGCATCCCGCCCTGGGCTAGCGACGAAGCGAGCGTGGCGGCGTTGCCTGCCGCGAACGCCCTGATCTTGAACAGCCCCAGCTGCACCATCGGATCGGCCACCCGCGACTCGATGATCACGAAGGCGACCAGGAGCACGATCCCGGCGACCAGCACCAGGTGCAAGACGGGGTTCTGCCACCCGGTGGGGTGGCCACCTTGGGGCTGCAAGCCCATGGTGATCGCGACCAGAATCGCGCTGAGGCCGCCCGCGAAGGTGGCGTTGCCCCACCAGTCGATCCGGCCGGGACGCCCCCCGCCTGCAGGTTCGCGCAGCTTGCGGTACGCCCAGATCGTTCCGAAGATCCCGACGGGCACGTTGACCCAGAACACCGCGCGCCAGTCCCAGGCGGCGAGCAGTCCGCCTGCAACCAAGCCGATGAACTGACCCGCGAGCGCGGCGACCTGGTTGAAGCCCAGGGCGAAGCCGCGGCGTTCCGCAGGGAAGGCGTCGGTGAGGATGGCTGCGGAGTTGGCCGTGAGCATCGAACCGCCCGTGGCCTGCAGAACCCGCCAGCCGATCAGCCACATGGCGGCCTGCCCACCGGTAAACGGATCGAACGACAGCATGATCGAAGCGAATGTGAAGACGCTGAAGCCGGAGTTGTAGATGCGGACCCGGCCGAACATGTCGCCGAGGCGTCCGAGTGAGACGACCAGCACGGACTGCACCAGCCGGTAGCCCATGATCATCCACAGCAGGTAGCCGATGTTCGACGGTGCGAGCGGGTCCAGGTCGATGCCGCGGAAGATCGCGGGCAGCGAAATGATGACGATCGAACCGTCGAGTGCCGACATGAATACGGCGGCAGTGGTGTTGGTCAGGACGACCCACTTGTAGCGGTCGGCCGCTGTCGGAGCGGCCTTGGACGCGGTCCTTGTCGGGGCCTGGCTCATCTACAGACCGTCCGCCAGTCGCTGGATCAGTGGTGCGGCGGTGAGGATCTGTCGCAACTCGGTCTTCGTGAACCCGTCGAGGGCCGCGGCGATCTGCTCGACGCGAGCGTCGCGCCGCCTGCCGACCATCTGCCGTCCGAAGTCCGTCACAGACATGACCACCCGGCGACCGTCCGCAGGATCGGCACTACGGGTGACCAGCCCGCGCTCTTCGAGTCCGGCGAGCGTGGCGCCCATCGACTGCGGGCTGATCTGTTCGAGGCGGGCCAACTCAGCCGAAGTCGCAGGTCCGCCGCGCTCCAGTCGCGCGAGCGCGGCGACTTCGGGGAAGGTCACCTCGCCGGGCGACGCCGATGCGCGCAGCCGACGTCGCAACAACCCCATGCTCACGAACAGCGCACGGGCGGCGCGGTCGCGGTCGGATTCCGGTCGACGTGCAGTCATCAGTCTCAACTTATCAGTTTGAACTGATGGTCACGTCGCGATTACCCACGAGGCAATCGAACTCAGAGGGTCGGCGAGGAAGACTGATGTCTAGAGCGCCCGCAGATACCGCTTGCTGATCAGCCGCTGCGCCAGCGAGGTGATCGGACCCGCCAGCCGACTCCACCACGTCCCATGTCGTGAGAACGCGCTGACCTCGGCGTGTACGGCCTCGCCGATCGGGTCGTACCGGACGGCGAACAACTCTTCGCCGGTCTCGGCGTGACCGGGCAACGTGCCGTAAGCGAAGCCACGTCGATTGGGTTCGGTGACGACGTAGACCACCCGGCACGGCGCCCGCAGCGGCCCCAGCCCGACGATCACCTCCGAGCCGACAGCCGCCACGTCCGTCGTCGCGTCGACGTGAAGTCCTGCGCCACGCAGCATTCCCCACCGCATCACCTCGGCGGTCGCTTCCTCGAAACGCGTTCGCCCGTGCCCGATCACGGCCGACGCGTGCAGATGGTGGTAGCCCTGTGGCGGCGGACCCGCCGTCGCGCCGACCTCCGGGTAGGTGAAGGACAGGTCGGCGAGGTCGCTCAGTCTCACTGGTTCACCATGCCAGTCTCGGCGTACCGTCTTCAAATGTGACCACCCAATCCGTCGCTCAAGCATCCGGAACCTTCACCCTCGGCGGTGACCTGACCGTCCACCGCCTCGGATTCGGGACCATGCGCCTCACCGGGAAGGGCATCTGGGGCCCACCCGACGACCACGACGAAGCGATCCGCGTTCTGCGCCGGGCCGTCGAGCTCGGCATCGACTTCTTCGATACCGCGAACTCCTATGGGCCGTACGTGGCCGAGGAATTGATCCGTGAGGCGCTGCATCCCTACCGGGATGGTCTTGTCGTCGCCACCAAGGCCGGATTGCTGCGGACGGGGCCGGACGCGTGGACGCCGCTGGGCTTCCCGGCCTATCTGCGTCAAGAGGTCGAGATGAGCCTGCGACGACTCGGCACCGACCGCATCGACCTGTTCCAGCTGCACCGCATCGACTCCAAGTTCCCCGCGGAGGACCAGATCGGTGAGCTCGCCACGCTGCAGAAGGAAGGCAAGATCCGTCATATCGGCCTGTCCGAGATCAGTGTCGAGCAACTGGAGGCGGCCCAGAAGGTCGCGACGATCGTGTCCGTGCAGAACCGCTACAACATGGCCGAGCGCGACGCCGAGCCGCTGCTGCAGGCCTGCGAGGCCCAAGGCATCGCCTTCATCCCGTGGGCCCCGCTCGGCTCCGGACCGCTCGTCGCGGAGAGCGGTCCGCTGCAACGCATCGCGGCCGAGCATCACATCAAGCCATCTCAGCTCGCCGTGGCCTGGCTGCTAAAGCGCTCCCCGGTGATGGTCCCGATCCCGGGCACCTCGAGCGTCGCTCACCTCGACGAGAACGTCTCCGCAGCCGAGGTGACTCTCTCCGACGACGAGTTCGCGGCGTTGAGCAGCACCGGTCGTTGACGCTTGCAGACGAGACGCAAGGGTGGGGGTCCTTGCTGCCGACGGGTCAGGCAATACGGTGTGCGGGTGGCCACCGACGCGAAGGACCCGCTGTCCGGAGGCGGATTCAACCCGCCGGTGCCGACCGCCCGCGGCGGTCCCGACTACGGAAGGTTCGTCGAAGCCGTCCGCACTCTGCAGGATCTGACACGCGGTGCCGACGCGCCAGACGACGTCGTCACGCACGCTGCTGATCTCATCGAAGACGTCAACCGTCTGCTGGCACCCCACGACGCCGACGAGTGGCACTCGCCCTCGGGACGACGCATGGACCTGCCAAACCGGGGCAACATCATGCAGGTACCCGTGAACCTGACGATCACCGAGGACGGCAGGGTCGGCGGCACCGCCCGTTTCCGCAGATTCCATCTCGGCCGCAACGGCGCCGTCCACGGGGGCGCACTGGCGTTGCTGTTCGATTCGCTGCTGGGCTTCGCTGCGTTCAAGCTCAGCAACAGCCCCCGCCAGCGGACCGCGTTTCTGCACGTCAACTACCGCAGGATCGCCTTGGTGGACAAAGAATTGCAGCTCGACGCAGGCATCGACCGCATCGAGGGGCGCAAGATCTTCGTCGCGGGACGCCTTCTGGACGGGGACGACGTGCTGTGCGAGGCCGAGGCGTTGTTCTTGAAGCTGTTGCCGGGCCAGCCGTGAGAGCTGAGCCATGAGCACCGAAGGCGATCGCGAGTGAGGATCGCAGCGAGGGACGAGCGAGGACCGGAGCGAGTGGGAGCTGTGCC
>NZ_JAVROT010000587.1:0-25645 GCF_032162605.1 Mycobacterium sp.
GATGGCGCACGACGGCGCACCTTCAACGCCACACGGCGGCGGCGGGTCGGCGCCGGCAACAGGGGCAAGGGACAGAGCTGTCGCAGCTGCGCCGGCGATCAGAAGTCGAGTCATGAGTTCTTTCCGCATTGCAGTCGAGTACCACCTGTGAATCTGCGTAAACATCTGAATTCAGATGACCGGACGGTAGGGGCCGTGGTCCGCGCCGCGTTCGGCACGCGACATGGTGCTCGTCGCCGCTCGCGACGATCGCCACGATCACCCCGATCGTGAGGTAGGGGAACAGCCACATCCGAACCGGCGCACGCTGCCCTGTCGACCGCATAGAACAGCGGGATTCGCCAGATCACGGAGTTGACGGCCTTGCTGATGCCGGTGGTCGGGCCGGGAGACTCGGCCCAGCCACCCAATGCGCGGTCGGAGCATACCGAGAACGAACCCGTGTCGGGGTTGGCGGTCGCCAACTCCCCCAACATCCGCATCACCAGCCCACCAGGGTGCCGGCCAGGAAGTACGAGTCGCCCAGATCACGGGGAGTCAAAACTCAGGTGGTCCGGGGAGCGCGATAGGCGACCATCTCCCGGGACAGCACTCTGCGGATGCGAGGCTCCCGACTGCAGGCGACCGCGAACACGGTTAGCAGCAACCAACTGGTCACTGCACTCGCAAGCACCAGCACGAACGCTGCCCACTGGCCGCCGACGAACTCCGCGGCCGCCGCCTGGCGTGACCACAGACGCCAAAAGATCATCAGGTTGACGGTCAGCCCGACACCGTACGACAGTGCAAAGGAGAACAGGTACGGCTTCCACGTTCCGTCCCGCAGTCTCGCCGAAACCGGTTCGTGCCGAAGCGGATACAGCACCGACAACACGTTTCCGACGCCGAGCCAGATGAATACCATCGTCACCAGCTGGTCGACCATCGCTATCGGATTGCCGTCGTTGGTGACGGTGAGGAAGCCGATCACGGGAAGCGCTGCGACGGTGACCAGGACGGCCATGGCCAGATTCTTGTCCACCATGATGCGCCAGAGCCGTTCACCGCGAGACATGCTGTCGCGGACCCGCTTAGCTTCGCAACACAGTGCGTTGGTGCAGACCACGCTGCCGACGACGGCTGAGAACAGGTAGAGCGTGAGCTGACTGACGTCGTCGTACTCCGACCATCCGCTGAAGTGATAGAAGGTCACCAGCGACAGGCTGATGGCAAGAGTGATGACGAGTCGGACCAGAATCGCCCGCGGTCTGTCCGCGATGACGTGACGCACCTCGTCGACGACCCGTCGTCCGACACCGGACACCGGCGCGACCCGAAGGACGGCGATGCGCCGCGTCGCCCCAGGCGTGGCAACGCTGACGTCCACATTGCGAGCCCGCGCGACTGCGAGGGTTGCCTCGGCCACCGCGGCCCTCGCGAGCACCACCGCGACGACGGCATTTGCGCGTGCCTAGTCGGAAGACGCCGCCAACTCCCTGGTCTACGACAGGGCCACCGCGCCATCCCCGATACGCCACGTCAGTCCAAGAACAGTCAAGATCAGTGATACTAGAGTGACAGAAGTGATAATTGCGTATACGGTCGAAGATTTTCGACCCACCCATCAGGGCAAGGAGCGGCCTTGGACGCCACCGGGAGTACCTCACGGCTGAAATGCCTGGCGGCGTTCCTCTTCGCGCGACGGGCGCCGAGGTCTGCGGTAGCCGTCCTGTTGCTGGCAGCATCGACGTTGGCGGCGTCGCCGATGCCGTCGGCCGCCGCCGCCGACTGCCCGGACATCGAGGTCGTATTCGCCCGCGGAACCGACGAGCCCGCTGGCATCGGCGTCGTCGGCCAGGCACTGGTGGATTCACTGAAACCACTGGTCAAGGGCAAGTCGGTGCGCTCGTACGCCGTCAAGTACCCGGCGTCGTACGACTTTCTGGCGGTCGCCAACGGCGCCAATGACGCCAGCGCCCACATTCAGGCCACCGCGAAGAACTGCCCCAAGACCAAGATCGTGCTCGGCGGCTACTCACAGGGCGCGGCGGTCGTCGACGTCGTCACCACCTCCCCGATCGCCGGACTCGGGTTCAGCACCCCGATGCCGCCGGCCATGGCCGATCACGTCCGCGCCGTTGCCGTCTTCGGCAATCCTTCGGCGCGGCTCGGTCAGCCACTAACGACGCTCAGCGCCCTCTACGGGCCCAAGACCGCCGACATGTGCAACACCAACGATCCCATCTGTTCGTTGGGCAAGGACTTCAACTCTCACGTCCAATACCCACAGTCGGGCCTGGTCAAGAAGGCCGCCCAGTGGATCGTCGACAAACATCTGTGATGGGCCGTCGGTCAGGCTGCGGTCCGAGCCGACCTGAGCCGTTCGCGCCACCACGCGACACCGTCGGGTTCGGACAGCGCATACTGCCGCACGAATTCCGGTTCCGGCGAGGCCGGCATCGGCGCGACGGGCAGGTAGCCGTCGACGGGAACAAGTGAGCGCTGCTTCGCTACGAGGTCGCCGGCCAGCATTGACACAGTGCCTAGGGCGCACGCGAACGGAAGCTCTGCGAGCGCTCCTGCCAACGCGAGGCCGGACGCGAGACCGATGCTCGTCTCCATCGCCGAGGACACCACGCACGGCACGCCGCACTTCTCGGCCAACCGCAACGCGCGCCGCACGCCGCCAAGTGTCCCGGACCGCAAGATGGCGACGTCCGCTTCCCCGGCCCAGGAAACCTCCGCGGCCACCAGGACGTCGACGTTGCGGCGGACGGTCCTCAGATCGTCGACGGTGCGGCACGGCCGGCCGACGTACTCGAGTTCGCCCGCCGTCCTCATGAGTGCTCGGATCGCGATGATGGCCTGTTCGGCGCTCCACATCCCGTTGGCGTCCAGGCGAATTCGGCCGTCGGGGCCGAGCGCCTCACGAACCGCCCCGACACGGGCGACGTCTTCCGCGAGAGAGTCTGGGCGAGCGGCGACCGTGACGTCGGCGGTCCGGCATCCGGAATCGGCGACGATGCCGCGGGCGACGGCGGAACCGACGGCCGGCACGCCGACGGCGATCGGAATCCGGCCGCGCAGTGGGTCCGGCCACCCGACCGTGCCACCCTCGATCGCCGCGGTGAGCCACCGCCCCACGGCGCGGGCGTCACAGTCGGGGGGTGGGCTGAACTCGCCCCAACCCTGCGGGCCCTCGATCAACATGCCTTCGCGTAGGCCCGATCCGTCGCTGATGGGGATGGCGAAGATCGGTGCGCCGTCGAAGTCGATCAGTGCCTTCATCAACAGATAAGTAAACCCTCCGACGTTGGCGAAAGGTCATCGACCCGGCGACCGCCCACCTGGGACGCGAGCAGGCGCAAAATCACCCTCGCATCGGCGTGTCGCGGCTACTCTGCGTCTGCTCGCGCAGGGAACTCGTCGCTCAGTCCTCTTCGGCGGGTCCTGTCGCTCGCTTTGTGTATTCATCTCGCCAAGTCTTGACTCATTCCAGAAAAGCGCGGCATAGTGGATTACGTGACATCGTCGCCGGACTACGCGGAGCAGCTGCGCCTTGCTGATCTTCGCGTGACCCGGCCACGGGTCGCAGTACTCGGGGCGGTGTGCGAACACCCACATGCCGACACCGAGACGATCTTCGACTCGGCGCGGACCGGTCTGCCGGAGGTATCGCGGCAGACCGTGTACGACGTGTTGGCAGCCCTGACGACGGTGGGATTGGTGCGTCGGATTCAGCCGTCCGGCTCTCTGGCCCGCTATGAGTCCCGGGTCGCAGACAACCACCACCACGTCGTGTGCCGGGTGTGTGGTGTCATCGCCGACGTCGACTGCGCCGTCGGGGAGGCCCCGTGTCTGGTCGCGTCCGATGACAACGGCTTCACGATCGACGAAGCCGAAGTCACCTACTGGGGCCTGTGCCCTGACTGCTCCACGTCACACACTTCGGGATCACGCCCGTGATCACAGCCCGATTCACCACTCCCGAAAGGAAATGCTGTGCCTGAGGACACCCCCCCCATCGGAGAGGCTCAGACTGAGCCCGCCGAAAGCGCATGCCCGATGCGCATCAATCCCCCCGTCGAGGGTGGCAGCAACCGCGACTGGTGGCCCAACGCGGTCAACCTGAAGATCCTGCAGAAGGACCCCGACGTCATCAACCCGATGGACGAGGGCTACGACTACAGCGAAGCCGTGCAGACCATCGACTTCGACGAGCTTGCCCGCGATTTCGACGAGGTGATGACCACCTCACAGGACTGGTGGCCCGCCGACTTCGGCCACTACGGTCCGTTCTTCATCCGGATGTCCTGGCATTCCGCCGGCACCTACCGGGTGCAGGACGGCCGCGGTGGCGGCGGTAAGGGCATGCAGCGGTTCGCGCCGCTGAACAGCTGGCCCGACAACGTCAGCCTGGACAAGGCCCGTCGCGTCCTGTGGCCGATCAAGAAGAAGTACGGCAAGAAGCTGTCCTGGGCCGACCTGATCGTCTACGCCGGTAACCGCGCCATGGAGCACATGGGCTTCAAGACCGCCGGCTTCGCCTTCGGCCGCCAGGATTACTGGGAGCCCGAGGAGGACGTGTACTGGGGCGCCGAAGCTGAATGGCTGGGCACCCAGGAGCGGTACGCCGCTGGCGGCGGCGATAGAACCAAGCTGGAGAACCCGCTGGGCGCATCCACCATGGGTCTGATCTACGTCAATCCTGAAGGCCCCGAAGGTGTTCCCGATCCGGTGGCAGCAGCCATCGACATCCGTGAGACGTTCGGCCGCATGGCGATGAACGACGTCGAAACCGCCGCGCTGATCGTCGGTGGCCACACCTTCGGCAAGACCCACGGAAACGGCGACGCCGACCTGGTCGGCCCCGAACCCGAGGCCGCCCCGCTGGAACAGCTGGGTCTTGGCTGGTCCAACCCGCAGGGCACCGGCGTCGGATTGGACACCGTTAGCAGTGGGCTCGAGGTGACCTGGACGCATACCCCGACCAAGTGGGACAACAGCTTCCTGGAGATCCTGTACGGCAACGAGTGGGAATTGGTCAAGAGCCCGGCAGGCGCCAACCAGTGGCGGCCCAAGGACAACGGCTGGGCCAACTCGGTGCCGCTCGCTCAGGGTGACGGCAAGACCCACCCGTCGATGCTGACGACCGATCTGTCCATGCGGCTGGACCCGATCTACGAAAAGATAACCCGCCGCTGGCTGGACCACCCGGAGGAGCTGGCCGAGGCGTTCGCCAACGCGTGGTTCAAGTTGCTGCACCGCGATATGGGTCCCGTCGCACGCTACCTCGGGCCGCTGGTGCCCCAGCAGACCTGGGTGTGGCAGGACATCGTTCCGGCCGGCAACGCCGACTTGTCATCCGATGACATCGCGACGTTGAAGAGCCTGATCGCGGATTCGGGTCTGACTGTCCCGCAGTTGGTTTCGACGGCATGGAAGGCGGCGGCGTCGTACCGCCACAGTGACATGCGCGGTGGTGCCAACGGTGGCCGGATTCGGCTGCAGCCGCAGCTCGGCTGGGAGCTCAACGAGCCCGATGAGCTGGCTCAGGTGATTCGCAAGCTCGACGAGATCCAGGCGTCGTCAGGGATCGGCGTGTCGTTCGCCGACCTCGTCGTGCTCGGCGGCCTCGTCGGCGTCGAAAAGGCTGCCAAGGCCGCCGGATTCGACATCGAGGTGCCGTTCACCCCGGGTCGCGGTGACGCCACCCAGGAGCAGACCGACGTCGAGTCGTTCGCCTGGCTGGAGCCCAAGGCCGACGGCTTCCGCAACTACGTCGGAAAGGGCCTGCAGATTCCGGCGGAGTACCAGCTGATCGACCGGGCGAATCTGCTCAACGTGTCCGCTCCGGAGATGACGGTTCTGATCGGTGGGCTGCGTGTCCTCGGCGCCAACTACCAGGGCTCGAAGCTCGGTGTGCTCACTGACAGGGAGGGCCAGTTGACGAACGACTTCTTCGTCAACCTGCTCGACATGGGCACCAAGTGGGCACCGACGTCCGCTGACGACGGCACCTACGTGGGTACCGACCGGGCGACCGGCGCACAGAAGTGGACCAGCAGCCGGGTCGATCTGCTCTTCGGCTCGAACTCCCAGCTGCGTGCGCTGGCCGAGGTATACGCCGAAGACGACTCGAAGGAGAAGTTCGTCACGGACTTCGTCGCCGCGTGGGCAAAGGTCATGGACGCCGATCGATACGACGTCACCTAGTCACTTCTGCAGCCCGAGGAAAGCACCCCGCGAACCGTCACCGGTTCGCGGGGTGTTCTCGTGGTGGTCACAATGCCCCACGTCCAGCCACCACGAAGCTGTGTACGGCCATCTGCGCGATGATTCGCATGCCGAATTCCATTTCCTGGCGACCTGATTCGCGGGTCTTTCCTACACTCGCGTTTCGCCGTCGGTACCCGCGGCATCGTCTGCGATGATGGCGTGAATGGGTACCCGATGGCAGGACACCGACGCACCTCGCGGCGAGAGCTATGACGCGAGATGGGCGCGGCTCGCCGCATCCGGTGCGAATGTTCACGGCGAGGCCGATTTCGTCGACGACCTAGTGACGGAGGCGGGCGGCAGGCATGTCCTCGATGCAGGCTGCGGCACGGGCCGGGTCGCCATCGAACTGAGCCGCCGCGGACATTCGGTGGTCGGTATCGACGCAGACGCCGGAATGCTCGACGCCGCCAGGGGAAAGGATCCCGAGAGCACCTGGATGCTGGCCGACCTCACAGATCTCTCGGCGAGCGGCGGGGCCAATTTCAACTCCCCCTTCGATGTCATCCTGTTGGCAGGCAACGTGATGATCTTCCTCACCCCGGGAACCGAGGGCCGCGTCGTGCATGGACTCGTCGACCATCTCGCTCCGGCCGGATTCCTGGTGGCCGGCTTCACGATTCGGCCCGACCGTTTGCAGCTCGCGGAGTACGACCGGCTTGCCGATGCGGCCGGCCTCGAGCTCTCCGCGCGTTGGGCGACGTGGGACCGCGAGCCCTACGACGGCGGCGACTACGCGGTGTCGGTCCACCGTAGGGCGACTGTGACAGGGTCGTCGACATGACCACTACACCGGACGATGACATCCCCGAGCTGCACATCGGGGCGGTGTCCCTCGACTGTGCCGACCCTGGTGAACTCGCGGATTTCTACGGTGAGCTGCTCGGGATGACGCGGATCGTCGAGTCTCCCGACGCTCGGATCGTCGCCATCTCCGACGGCACTCACACCCTGGCGATGATGCAGGTAGACGGCTATGTCGCGCCGAGCTGGCCGGATCGAGGCCAACAGCAACAGATGCACTTCGACATCTCCGTGACCGACCTCGACAGGGCCGCCGCCCGCGCGTTGTCGGTCGGGGCGAGGCCGGCCGAGCACCAGCCGGCGCCGGACCTGTGGAGGGTGTTCCTCGATCCGGCCGGGCATCTCTTCTGCCTGACGACCTTCGGCTCGTAGTTGCGGCGGGACGGCGTGGCACAGCACGAGTCGCTAAGCTGGCGCCTCTCGGCGGCTCGAAGACCGGAACGGCTACCAGCGAGGAGTGACCATGGCTGCTGATGCAGACGCCGTGCCCTCGCCCGCCGTCTCGAAGTCCGCCACCGGGCACATCCGGCTGACGTCGCACAGCGGTGGTGTCGGCGCCCTGCAGATCCACTGGGACGCGCCGACGGCGACGGAACGTGGGCCCGTCATCGGCACCACGACCAGCCGGGCGAACCGCAACGTGATCGGCACGCACAGCGGCTCATACAGCGTCTACCGAGCTCTGGCCGTCGCCGCGGGCGCGCTGTCGCGCGAGCACAAGGCCGACCTCACGAACACCGCACCCACCGACGTCATCGGTCCGTACCCGCAGTGGAGCGAACCAGGCAAGATCGTCAGCCTGGACCCCTGGGGCGCCATGGTCGCCGAGGTGTTCGCCGACGAGCTGGCCGCAGGGCACGACATGCGCCCGACCATCGCCGTCACCAAGGCGCACGTGATGCTCCCCGAGGTCGTCGAGGCCGTGCAGAAGGGCAGGCTCTCCCCCGACGGCCGCATCCTGTTGCCCAGTGGCGCCGCGCTGGTGACGAAGGCGGCGATCGAGCCGGTCTGGTATCTCCCCGGGGTGGCGCAGCGGTTCAACTGCAGCGAGACCGACCTACGGCGCGTGCTCTTCGAGGAGACCGGTGGCATGTACCCGGAGCTCGTCACCCGCTCGGATCTGGAGGTGTTCCTGCCCCCGATCGGCGGCCAGACCGTCTACGTCTTCGGCGACGCCAGCGATCTTGCCGACCCGTCGATCGAACTGACGGCCCGCGTGCACGACGAATGCAACGGCTCGGACGTCTTCGGATCCGACATCTGCACGTGCAGGCCCTATCTGACGCATGCGATCGAGGAGTGCATCCTCGGCGCGCAGCGGGGGGGCGTAGGGCTGGTCTCCTACTCCCGCAAGGAAGGCCGTGCCCTCGGCGAGGTGACCAAGTTCCTGGTCTACAACGCGCGCAAGCGGCAGGTCGGCGGCGACACCGCTGATCAGTACTTCGCCAGGACGGAGTGCGTTGCGGGCGTGCAGGACATGCGTTTTCAGGAACTGATGCCCGACGTGTTGCACTGGCTGGGCGTTCGCAAGATCCACCGTCTGGTCTCGATGAGCAACATGAAGTACGACGCCATCATCGGCTCGGGTATCGAGGTCGGCGAACGCGTGAACATCCCCGACGACCTGGTGCCCGCCGACGCGCGGGTCGAGATCGACGCCAAGATGGCCGCGGGTTACTTCACCCCGGGCGTGGTGCCGGGCGACGAGCAGCTGAGGAAGTCGAAGGGCCGCGGGTTGGACGGATGAGCCTCGGCACCTCCCCCGATCTGAACACCGATCAGGCCGACGGCGCGGCGGCGACGCTGCGCAGCACAGTCGCCGTCCGCGAGCGTGCCGCCCATCTGCTTCGGCGGGCGCGCGCCGGTGAATCGCCGTGGTTCGTCGTGCACGATCCATCGATACCGGTCGCGGTGGCCGAGGTCGTTGCGGTGACCCGGCACCGCTACCCCGATCTGAACATCCCGTTCCACAGCCGCTGGCGTCACTTCGAAGCGGGCGGCGTGGACCGCAAGGCTGAACTCGACGAGCGGCTGGCGGCGCTGGATCCGTCGGCGCGGGCCCGCGCCATGATCGACCTCACCGTGGTCAGCGTGCTGCTCGACGCGGGGGCAGGCCCCGACTGGCACTACGACGAGGGGGCGAGCGGACAGCGGTTCGCCCGTTCCGAGGGGCTGGGTGTCGCAACGTGGAACGCCTTCATGGACGGGCTCTTCTCCGGTGACGCGGGCGCCCCGCTGCGGGTCGACGCGCACGGACTGCGCAGTATGTCCACGAGCCGGCTCGCCGAGGCGTTCCAGGCCGAACCGGACAATCCCCTCGTCGGGATCGACGGCCGGGTAGCGCTGCTGCACCGGTTGGGCGAGGCGTTGGCAGGGCAACCCGAGACGTTCGGTCCCCTCGGTCGTCCCGGCGGACTCTACGACCGGCTGCTCCCGCAACAGGGACCTGCGACCATCACCGCGCACGACATCCTCTCTCAACTCCTGGTCTCACTATCGGGAATCTGGTTGGCGGACAACGTGATCGGCGAACATCCGCTCGGTGACTGCTGGCGCCACACGGCCGTGCCGGGGCCCGGCCTGACCGATGGCTGGATGCCGTTTCACAAGCTGTCGCAATGGCTGACGTACTCCTTGCTCGAACCGTTCGAATGGGCGGGCGTCCGCGTGGTGGGCCTGGACGCATTGACGGCGCTTCCCGAGTACCGCAACGGCGGACTTCTCCTGGATTCCGGTGTGTTGCGCATGCGGGACCCGGGATGGGTGCGAAACGCCTGGACGGTCGACGACGAACTGGTGATCGAGTGGCGGGCGTTGACGGTGGCACTGCTCGACGAGCTGGCTCCGCTGGTCCGCGCCGGCCTCGGTACGGATGCGGTGAAAATGCCATTGGCATGCGTCCTCGAGGGCGGGACCTGGGCCGCGGGCCGGGCGCTGGCACAGCGCCTTCGGGGCGGATTGCCACCACTGGTCATCGTCAGCGACGGCACGGTCTTCTAGAGAGATGGCAATGGGCGGCATACACCTGATCGATCACCCACTGGTGCAGCACAAAATGACCCTGCTGCGCCGAAAGGAGGCTTCCACCAAGAGTTTCCGACAGCTGGTCAACGAGATCTCGGCACTGGTGGCCTACGAGGTGCTGCGTGACATCCCGCTGCACGACATCGAGATCGAGACACCGCTGGAGACCATGACCGGACGGGTCATCGACGGCAAGAAGTTGGTCTTCGTCTCGATTCTGAGGGCAGGCACCGGCATCCTCGACGGCATGCTCGACGTGGTGCCGGGTGCCCGTGTCGGTCACATCGGTCTCTACCGCGACCCCAAGACCCTCGTCGCGGTGGAGTACTACTTCAAGATGCCCGGCGATCTGCACGAGCGTGACGTGGTGATCGTCGACCCCATGCTCGCCACCGGAAACTCCGCGGTGGCTGCCGTGGACCGGCTCAAGGAGTGCGGGCCGAAGTCCATCAAGTTCGTCTGCCTACTGACATGCCCCGAGGGCATCGCGGCCATGCAGTCGGCCCATCCCGACGTGCCGATCTACACGGCCGCCGTCGACCGCCAGCTCGACGAACACGGGTACATCCTGCCCGGCCTTGGAGACGCGGGCGACCGGATCTTCGGGACCAAGTAGTCCGCCCCCTGTCATGCCCTACGGGGCAGCTCTGCACCGATGAGCGGGGCGATCTTGTCCGCCATGTACACGTGCCCTGCGTCCGTCGGGTGCACGCCGTCCTGGCCGATGAGGTCGGGCCTGTCGACGAACCAGCGCTGGGCGATCGGATCGACGAAGGTGGCGCCTGCCAGCATCGACTGGAAGGCGAGGATGTCGCGAACCTGCAGGACCGCGGGCGGCACGTCGGCGGTCGGCCACGGCGGTCCGATCACCAGCAGCCGTGCCGCCGGCGCGATGGCGTGTGCCATCGAGAAGGCGTTGTAGACCAGCCCGCTGAGCACGTTGGGGTCGACGCCCTGGTCGTTGCGTGAGCCGTAGAACAACACCAGGGCGTCATCGGGCTTGACCGCCCGCGCCGTCAGCTCGCCGAACTGGTTGCCCTGATCGCCGCGGACCCCGTACCCGGCCCTGCCCTCGGCAGCCACGTCGGAGGCCACCTGCAGACCTTGTTGCGCCAAGGTCTTCCAGGCGCGGACGGGCCACGCATTGGGGCCCTGCCCCCCGATCGCGGTGCCGTTCGTATACGAGTCGCCGACGATCGCCACACGAGTCACCGGCGCTCCGGCGCTCGTGGCGTCGTACGGTGCCACCCGAACGGCCGGTGCGGTGGTCGCCAGCCCCACCAGCAGCGCCAACGAAATGATGAACGTGGTGACGCGTCCCACGGTTGCCCCCATCAACCGGCTCGTGCTCGGAGCGACTTCGGTCGCTCCTCCCGGGGGCCGTGAATCGGCGCCAACGTGCCGCTCACGAGTTCCTCGTGCTCCTCGACGTGTGTTTCCGTGACCGGTGGCTTGCGTTCACCGACCATTCGGCGCATCCAGACCCTGGCGGGCTCCTCCACGAAGTGGTACAGCAGGACCGCCAACGCGATGGCCACCACGATCAGGCCGACGAACACGAGTTTGGCCGTGATACTTGGCTCCAGCACGATCTGGTACTGCGCCATGATCCAGAGCCATGCCGTGTGCACCAGCTCGTGCACCATGTAGAGCCCAAACGAGATCTGTCCCCCGTAGACGAGCAGCCTGGTGGAGAGCACGCGGGGCAGCGATCCCGCGCCGATCGCCAAGGCCACCACCAGCGGCATGAACAGCACGTCGACGAGGCCGAAGTCGTCGCGAACGGTCGGCAGTGGATGCGCGTCGAACAGATAGAGCGCGCCGACGATGGCGGCCACGAGGAGCAGTGAGACGTACCCGGCGACGCGCCGAGTCCGGTCGCTCAGCTCGAGCTTTCGCACGGCGGCGCAGGCCAGAGCGCCGACGGTGAACTGCAAGACGATCCGGGGCAGCCAGCTCCACGGCGTGTAGAACTGTCCCCCCGACGCCACCAGTAGCAGCACCGGGGGCAGCGAGGCCGCCAAGGACAGCAGGAGCAGACCCCTGGCCCTCGTGGCGCGGTCGATCCGGAAGATCACCAGCACCAGCAGGCCGAACAGCAGGTACGCGAGCCACTCGGCACTGATGGACCAGGCCGGGCCGTCCCAGCTCGAGCCGTCGAAGAACGGCTGGACCCACAGCTGCACCATCACCAGCTGACGGATGTAGCTGGTCGCCGTAAGCGTGCCGGCCTCGGGCGACGGGAAGTCCCCGACGTTGAGCGTGAAGATGATCCACAGCGCGGCGAGGTGCATGGTGACCAGGTAGAGCGGCCACACCCTGGCCAGTCGGAGCCACAGGAAGTGCAGCGTGGCTCTGGTCGACCACGTCTGCCCCATCCGCTCGAGATAATTCCACGTCAGGACGAACCCGCTGAGGATGAAGAAGAGGTCGACGCCCTGGGCGCCGCAGTCGAGAATCGGCTTCAGCGCGTCGTATAGAGGCGGTGACGCCGTCTGCAGCATCGGCCTGAAGTGAAACAGGACCACCCAGAGTGCGGCAACGATGCGCAGGCCGGACAAGGACCTGATCTCTCCGGTGCGCACAACACTCTTTCCGTGGCTCTGGCTGTTCTCTTCGCGTGTGATCCGCGCCGTTGCGTCAGCCGGCCGTGCGGTCGGCGACCGGCCACCGGCTCATGGCAGGGTAACAGCGCTGCGGACGCTCCGGCATGTTCGCCTCGCTGTGGGGTTCCTGAATACGTCCAATTGGCCACTCCGCGAGAATGTCTCGGTCTGCGTCGCAGGGGTTTCGGCAGCGTCGAAATCGCCGGGACCTCGCCATGGTGGTCAGCCCACGATCTCCACGAAACTTCCATGCTTTCTCCAAGTCGCACGCCCGACTTCGGTCCAAGCTCAGTTACATGCAACCGAACAGGATCCGTGGCCCATTTGTCTCACTGGCCGCCGTCGCCGCACTCGGCGGTGGCCTCTGGTGGCTCAACGTCTCGCAGGAAGTCGAGGTGGCGCCGTCACCGTCAGCCGTAGCGCAGTCCACGACCGCGGCGGCTCCACCGCTCGGCACTCCGCCACCCGTCACAGCGCCACGCGTGAATTTTCCCGCCGCGGCGAAATACGCGGGCAGCATCCCGACCAAGAGCGGAACTATCACCCTGGACATCACGGTCGCCGGCCGCGAGGCCACCGCCTACGCATGCGACGGCGACTCGTTGGAGGCGTGGTTGCGGGGCAGCGCAGGAGACGGCGCACTCGCGCTGGTGAGCAAGGACGGAGCGAGCCGCCTGGTGGGCCGACTGCAGGGCGGGTCGGTGGTCGGGACGCTGTGGATCGGTGCGAAGAAATGGGAATTCAGCGTTGCTGACGTCGATTCGTCGTACCCAAACGGGGAGGACGGCGATGGCGTCGCTTGAGACCAGGCCCATTCGGACGGGAGGAACGCCGATCGCAGTCGCGCTGCTGGCCGGTTCGCTGATCGCGGTGGCGCTCGGGGTGTACGGCAAAGTCCATGACCCGCAATTCTTCTCGGTCAACGTGGCGGGCTTCTCCAGTGGCACCGCCGTGAAGACGTGGATGGCCACGCTGGCGCTCGGGCTGGCACTCTTCCAGTTCGCCTCGGCCTTCGCGATGTACGGCCTGCTTCCGCGCGGCCGGAGTCCGTCGTGGATGCGCACCGCACACGTCTGGTCAGGACGGCTGGCCGTGCTCACCAGCGTTCCCGTCGCGGTGCATTGCCTCTACGCGCTCGGATGTCAGGCGACCGACGCGCGGGTGCTCTTCCACTCCCTCTTCGGTTGTTTCTTCTACGGTGCGTTCGTCGCGAAGATGCTGCTGCTCACGCGCAAGGGTCTTCCCGGCTGGGTCATACCCATCGCGGGCGGGCTGGTATTCTTCGTGCTGGTCTTCATCTGGCTCACGTCGTCATTCTGGTTCCTGCAGACCAGCGGGCTCACTTTCTAGGTTCCCGTTCCCCAACGCCCCACGGGGCCACAATCGTTGACGACCGTGCACAGCCCGGCACGGTTCGGCATCACTACGGCCAGAAGGATCCCCTCGCCATGCTCAAAGAATTTCGTCCGCGACGCAGAACGGTCATCGTCGGCGCAGGCCTCGGCGCCCTCGCCACGGCAGTGGCGGCGTGCAGCACCTACGGCAAGTCGCCTGCGGGTTCGGAGGCGGCGAGCACGGCCGCTGGCTCCGGAGCGTCGGGCACACCGGGGTCCGGTCCCCTCGCCAAGACGACGGCCGTGCCCGTCGGGTCCGGCCTGATCGTCGACGACGTCGTCATCACCCAACCCACCGCGGGGGTCTTCAAGGGCTTCTCAACGGTGTGCACGCATGCCGGTTGCCACGTCTCGGAGGTGACCGACGGGAAGATCGTCTGCCCGTGCCACGGCAGCAAGTTCAATCTCGACGGCTCGGTAGACCACGGTCCGGCGAAGAAGCCGCTGGAGGCGAAACCCGTCTCGGTACAAGGCGATTCGATCGTAGCGGGCTGAGACTTCAGAGCCAGGGCGCTACCCGGCCGCGTTCGGTTTGAGCGGAGGGCAGTTGCCCCGAGCGTCGAGGGCGAGCTCGAAGTGCCAGATCTCGTTGGCATAGATCTGACACAGACCGAAGCGCGCACCGTTGTGAATCATCCAGCCGTCCGCGTTGATGGGGCCGACGTCCACCGCCTTGCCGAGCACGTGCATCGACACGTCGGGGGATGCGACGAACTGGCTCGCAACGTCCACGCTGCCGTAGGTGGCGACCGCATCGTCGAAGAGCCGCTGCTGAAATCCCTTGGAACGCCAGCCCGAGGTCAGCTTCACGTCGACGCCGTCGGTGGCTGCGGCTTTGGTGGCCTCCTGGATGGCGTTGACAAGCGATGGATCGAGCAGCCCGACGACGGGATTCTTGACGTCGAACGGCGAGACCATCTGGCCATCGGGAATGGACCCACCGGTGGTGTCGACGCCAGCCGTCCCGATCGAGAGGGCGTCACCGTCGGGGGTCGAGCTGCTCGAGGACGGGCGCGCCGCCGGCCCGACGGCCAGCGGTTCGGCGGCGATGCCGGAACCCAACGACGACACGGACGGCAGGGCGGCGACCCGCTCCACCGGCGTGCACGCCATCAGCATGGCGCTCAGCCCCAGGGCGGTCACGACCGATCCGCTCACCGCCTGACGCATGCGATGAGCGTATGCGTCGCGCGACCTGGTCCACGCCGCGGAGCCCGAAGGTACCCGGTACAGGGGCTCGCCGCGCTGTGGCAGGCTCATGAGTCGTGGATCTCCCGCGCCCCGATCGAGCGCTCCCCCACCTCGCCGACGTGGTTCCGTCGGTCCTGGCGGCGATGGGCGCACCGGACTTCGAGCGCCGCATCCCCCTGCCCGACGGACTCTCCGGCGCATGCGTGCTGCTGATCGACGGGCTCGGCGCCGAGCTGCTCGACCAGCACTCCGAGGACGCCCCGGTGTTGTCCGCGCTTCGTGGGCGGACGCTGAGCGTCGGCTTCCCGTCCACGACCGCGGCCGGACTTGCCGCCGTCGGAACCGGCTGCCGCAGCGGTGAGCACGGAATGGTCGGCTACACCTTCAGGTTGCCCGGCGCCGGTGTGGTCAACGCCCTGCAGTGGCGGCCGCATCCCTGGGGAGAGGACCTACGCGACTCGGTGCCACCCGAGCGGGTGCAGCCCCTGCCGACGGTGTTCGAGAGGGCGGCGTCGGCGGGTTTCGCGGTGAGCGTCGTATCGAAGGCACAGTTCGCCGACTCCGGGTTGACCCGTGCGGTGCTCCGCGGAGCCCGATACGTCGGCGTCCATGGACTCGGGGACCTCGCTGCGGGTGTGCAGGAGGCGATCGCGGGCCGGGGCTTCTGCTACGGCTACCACGGCGACCTCGACCTCCTCGGCCACCTCCACGGGCCGGGTTCGCTGGCGTGGCGCCTACAGCTGCGGCAGGTCGACCAGCTGGTGGCGTCCGTGGTGGAGAGCCTGCCGCTCGGCGGTCTGCTGGCCGTCGTCGCCGATCACGGCATGGTGGGCGTCGCAGACGCGGACCGGGTGGACATCGACGGCAGCGCGGCATTGCTCGACGGTGTCGCCGCGATCGGCGGGGAGGCACGCGCACGGCACGTCTATACCGACGACGGGGCCGCCGAGGAAGTGCTGGCGGCCTGGCGGGAGATACTCGGCGACCGGGCCTGGGTGGTGTCACGCGACGAGGCCATCGCCGCGGGCTGGTTCGGCGAGCGGATCGCCGACGACGTCCGGCAGCGGATCGGAGACGTCGTGGCCGCCGGCCGCAACGCGACCGTGATGGTGCGCCGCACGGTGGAGCCCGTCGAGTCGGCGCTCATCGGACACCATGGCTCACTCACCAGCGCGGAGCAGCACGTCCCCCTCCTGCTCGCCTACGGCTAATCTCTTGGCCGTGATCGTGCTGCTGCCGCCGTCGGAGACCAAGCGCGACGGAGGCGACGGTCCGCCCCTGCGCCTGGAGTCGTTGACCTCGCCGGAACTGGGTCCGTTGCGAGGCGCTCTCATCGACGAACTCGTCGCGTTGACCGCCGACCGTCCCGCCGCCCGACGGGCGCTGGGCATCTCCGCGTCGCAGGACGGCGAGATCGATCGCAATGCCGCGCTGCGCACCGCCCCGACGATGCCTGCCATCTTGCGGTACACCGGTGTGCTGTACGACGCTCTGGACGTCGAATCCCTGCGTGGCACAGCCGCTTCGCGGGCAAGGTCGCGCCTGGCCGTCGGCTCAGCACTGTTCGGTCTGCTTCGCGCGGAGGACACCGTGCCCGCCTACCGGCTGTCGGCCGGATCGAAGCTTCCCGGCGGTGCGACCCTCGCCGCCAGGTGGCGGGCCGTCCTGGAACCCGTGCTGGCACGGTTGGCGACCGAGGAGTTGATCGTCGACCTCAGGTCGGGTTCCTACGCAGCGCTCGGCAGGCTGCCCGGTGCCGTCGACGTCGACGTGGTCGCCGAGCATCCCGACGGGAGACGGACCGTGGTCAGCCACTTCAACAAGGCCCACAAGGGCAGGCTGGCCAGGGTGCTGGCCTCGAGCAGGTCCGAACCCGACGACGCGGCGGGGGTGGCCGTACTCGCCCGCCGGGCGGGCATGCGCGTCGAGCGGAAGGGCAACGAGTTGGTGGTCGTGGTCCCAGGCGGGTAGGCCTAGCCTCGATTCTTCGTGCGGCCAGGCCGGTATTGATCGCCGAGGTGGCGCAGGCCGCGTTCGCTGCATCCGCCCAGCGGTTCGCCGACAGTGCGAGTCGCTCGGCTCTCGCCGGAATCGTCGAGATGTTTCTCGCAACAGCTCATCGGGAGCACCGGACGGTGGTTGCCCCTCGGTCGCGTTGAGCGCCGCCATCGCACGAGGCGACCGCAGGCTGCAGCGTGCCTATGGTGACGGGATCAGGGCAGTGCTCGCGACCGTCCAATCGGCCTTGACCGACGACGAAGACCCCGAAGCCTTGAACGGAGAGGCGATGTCAGTGCTGGCCGAATTGGTCGGCGCGATCACCATTGCGAGAGCAACGGCGGCCAATGACCCCGACCTTTCACTTGAGGCGCTCACTGCAGCACGGGACGCGATCATGGCACGACACATTGCCCCTGCAAACGCGCCGGGTGGTCACCAAGGCCTTGCACCCGAACAACATTGACGCCATTCAGGGATGACGGTTCCGCCCTTCTCGCTGAATCAGGTTGCGGCAGTGAGACGCTGGGCCTGCAGGCCAAGGACGACCAGGACGGCGTCGAGCAGAGGCGTGCGGCCGATGGGTCCAATGACGTCTCCGAGGAGGCAGGTGAGCACGGCAGTCGTGGTGATGAAGGCGACCTTGTTCCACATCGCGGACACGACCCTGGGCATCCCGGTCCGTACGAACCGGTCGACGTAGCGACCTTCGGTCGGGCGCTCGCCATGCAGGGCGCTACGCCGTTTCTCATCCAACATCTGAGCAACGTGGCACAGGACTACCGCAACGGCATCTTTGCCGGCGCCGACGGCCTCGTCGAGGCGATAACCGGCAGGGCCGCAATGACCGTGGAGGAGTTCACGAACGCCAACCGTGAAGCCTTCGAACGCCCTGGCCAGGAGGCGTCCTGGGAGGAACTGCGCAGTGGCGGATGGCACGTCCACTTGGCTATCGCTGGCCCGAGGCCTCACTCGGCGGAGGCGCACCGACGAGGCCTGTCGCGGACTGGCCCCAGCGGTCGAGGTACACGGCCTCGCGCAACGGGCGGCGGCGCACCTTGCCGTGTCGACCCTTCGGCCAGCCCACGACCACGTGTCCGGCGAGCATCCAATCATCCGGCACACCAACGGCTTCCCGCAGCAACTGCTCACCCCCGTAGGAGGCCCAACTGGTGAGGCAAGCGCCGAGACCCTGTGCCCTGGCGGCGAGCAGAAAGGTCTGCATGGCCGGGAAGATCGAGCCGCCGAGCAGGAGTTCGGATGCCGTGGGGAAGCGCTTCTGGGTGAACAGCACGGAGGCGAACTCCGCGGCCCGGTCGTGCAGTTCGTAGGTGGCGCGGTTGTTGCGGGCCGAGCGGCTGTCGTCATCGGCGGCTGGGCGGGTCATGCCATAGACCGGCTCGATCACTTCCAGGGCGTTGGCCGCGGCCCTCGCGACGACGGCGCGCTGCTCGGGCGAAGTGAGCACGACGAACTTCCAGGCCTGCGCATTGGCCCCCGACGGCGCCCACGTCGCCGCCTCGAGGCACCGGTTCACGGTGCTGTCGTCGACGGGACGTGTCGAGAAGCGACGTATCGTGCGGGCGGTCGACATCACCTCCCAGACGTCGTTGCATGCTTCCGACATTGGGCTACAGCGTCCCGAACAATTCGATGGAGTTTCCGTCGGGGTCGGCGATGAACATCCATCCCATCCCGGGCACCGGCGCGAATTCGGTGGGAGGCTCGACGATCTCGTAGCCCGCGGCTGCGACCTTGGCGGCGACGTCGCGGAGGTCCCGGACGCCGATCGTGAAGTACCGCAGCCCCGCCTGCGCCCGACCGCCGCCTGGAGATGCGGGCAACGGTGGCGGCGTCGAGTAGGTGACGAGCTTCAATACGCTCGCACCCAATGCGTATCTGCGCTGCGATCCGTCGGCGAACTCGATCTCGCCCTGCGGCTCGAGCCCTAGGAACCCCTCGTAGAACCCGACCATCGCATCGAGGTTCGTGGTCACCAGACCGATCTCCACACTGGGGCTCAGTAGGTCCAAGATCACCGCCACTACCTCGAATCGCCGTCGGTGGTTGCCACCATATGCGTATCGCGAACGGCGCAGTGGTCGGACGGGAGTTCGGGATGCAGACGTTCTGGCGGCGATGGGGTGCCGAACAAGACCCGGTGGGGGATCTCGGGGAGTCGGATTTCCCGCCGCACACAGTCTTCTGACAGACTGTCCGGTGAGGGGAGTAATCCTTCGTCACGGTGTCGTCATCACGTTGTCCATCGTTGGGCAGCCGGTGCCGTGGACCGCACTCAGTGCGGTGGCAGAGACCTCGGCCGTTTGTCGACGTCCGGAGGCAGTCACTTTCATGCAAGTCACGCAGATCGAATGGATCGTCACCCTCGGGGTGACCATGGCCGTCCTGCTGTTCGACATCATCTTCATCGCACGCAGGCCCCACGAGCCGACGTTTCGCGAGTGCGCGATCGCGTTGACGGTCTACATCGGACTGGCCGTGGCCTTCGGAGCCTGGGTCTGGTTCTCGCACGGCAGCCAGTTCGGCGTCGAGTTCTTCGCGGGCTGGCTGACTGAATACAGCCTGTCCATCGACAACCTGTTCATCTTCTTGATCATCATGGCGAGCTTCAACGTGCCGAAGAAGTACCAGCAGGAAGCGTTGTTGGTCGGCATCATCCTGGCGCTCATATTCCGCGGCATCTTCATCGCCCTCGGCGCGGTGGCGATCGAGCAGTTCTCCTGGATCTTCTACATCTTCGGCGCATTCCTGGTGTACACCGCGGCCAAGCTGGTGCGCAACACCGACCACGACGACGACGCGGAGAACACCGTCGTCAAGTTCGCCCGCAACCACCTGAGCCTCACCGACGAGTGGCACGGCCTCAAGCTTTGGATCAAGAACAACGGCACGCGTCTGATGACGCCGATGTTCCTGGTCATCGTGGCGCTCGGCACCACCGACCTGCTGTTCGCGCTGGACTCGATCCCCGCCATCTACGGCCTCACCAAGGAGCCGTACCTGGTGTTCACCGCCAACGTCTTCGCGCTGATGGGCCTGCGGCAGCTGTACTTCCTGCTCGGTGACCTGCTCAAGCGGCTGGTCTACCTGTCTCAGGGCCTCGCGTTCATCCTGTTCTTCATCGGCGTGAAACTGGTGCTGCACGCGCTGCACGAGAACGAACTGCCGTTCATCAACGGTGGCGAGGGCGTGCCGGTGCCGGAGATTCCGACGTTGCTGAGCCTCGGCGTCATCGTCGTCACCCTGATCATCACGACTGTCGCCAGCCTCTACAAGACCCGGGTCGCCGACAAGAAGCCGGACCCGATCGAGGAGCCAACCTAGCGCCGTCGAGTTGCCGAAACCGATGTCAGGCTTCAAGATCCGCACTAATGGACTCCCTACACGCCGGCCAGCTGGCAGAAACCGATGCCCTCGGTCAGGCTGAACTCGCCGCATCGGGTGAGCTAACGGCGGTCGAACTGCTCGAGGCCGCGATCTTCCGGCTCGACGCAGCACGACAGCTCAATGCCGTCATCACCGACCTGTTCGACCGTGGTCGAGCCCAGGCCAAGGCGCTCGACGACGCCGGGGTGTTGCGCGCTGGAAACGCGGGCCCACTGGCCGGAGTTCCGTTCCTGCTCAAGGACCTGGGGGCGTCCCTGGCCGGGACGCCAGAGGCGATGGGTTCGCGGGCGCTGCGCACACACGTCGCAACGGAGTCGGCATGGATCGTGGAGCGGTATCTCGATGCCGGGCTTGTCGTGTTCGGCAAGACCAACACCCCCGAATGGGGCAACCACTGCACCACCGAGCCACTGCTGTTCGGCCCGACGGTCAACCCGTGGTCGCCCGACGTCACCCCTGGCGGGTCCAGTGGCGGGTCGGCCGCGGCCGTGGCGGCGGGCGTCGTGCCCGCGGCGTCCGGCGGGGACGGCACCGGCTCGATCCGGGTGCCCGCAGCGTGCTGCGGGTTGGTCGGGCTCAAACCGCGTCGCGGGCGCAGTTCGTTCGCACCGGACGGCGGCCAGGGCATGGAGGGCCTCGTCAACGGTCACGCGTTGACTCGTACCGTGCGCGACAGTGCGGCCCTCCTCGACGTCATCGCCGGATCGGCCACCGGTGACCCGTACTCGACGCCCCGTCCCGGCACTCCGTTCCTCGAGGCCATCGCCGAACGGCCTGCGGGCAGGAGGATCCTGACCACCACGGATTCGCCGTTCCCGGGGACGCCCACGCATCCGGACGTCGTCGCCGCCGTCGAGTCTTCTGCCCGCTTGCTCGACGAGCTCGGACACCACGTCGACACCGGCGCTCCGACGTTCGATCCCGACGCGGTCGCGACCGCCATCGCCGTGCTCCACACCGTCAGCAACGCCGAACTGCATGCCTTCGCGGCGCGTCACCTCGGCCGCGAGCCCGAAGAGGACGACTTCGAGCCGAGCACCTGGGTGATGATGCGGGAGGGCTTCACCACCACCGGCGTCGCATACGCGGAGGCGATCGGAGCGGTCCACGCCCAGACCCGCCGCTTCGCCGCGGGGATGGCGGCCCACGACGTGCTGCTGGTGCCGACACTGCTCACTCCCCCGCCGCCCTACGGCTTGCTGAATCAGCCACGCGGCACCACCCGGAAGTTCTTCGACGTCGAGTTCGCGACGACGGGCTGGACCACGATGGCGAACGTCACCGGCTGGGCGGCGATCTCGCTGCCCCTTGGCGTGACGTCGGAGGGGCTGCCGATCGGTGTTCAGCTGATGGCAAGAGACGAGACGGTCCTATTGCAGCTCGCGGCCCAACTGGAGGCGGCCGCCCCGTGGGCCGGCCGGCTGCCGGTGGGCTGGGTCGGCTAGCCGAATCTGCTAGTCCGGCAGAACTTTTGCCGCTTCGGGCTCTTGCGGGATCCTCGCCGTCAACGTCGTACCCCCGCCCGGCGGGCTCGAGACGTCGAGGCGACCCGACACCGCCTCGACCCTGTCCCTTAGGCCGACGAGACCGGAACCTCCGCCTGCGGACGTAGCACCGCCGACACCGTCGTCGGCGACCTCGATGTGAAGCTCATCCACCCCGAGCCCCACCCGGATGGTGATCCCCGCCGCGTGAGAATGCTTCGCGGCGTTCGTCAGGGCTTCGGCGACCACGTAGTACGCCGCCACCTCGATGGGCTCGGGAAGTCGGCGATCCACGTCGACGTCGACGCTGACCGGCACCACCGAGCGTCGTGCAAGGGCTCTGAGCGCCGGTCCGAGCCCGCCCTTGGACAGAATCGCCGGATGGATGCCACGCGACAGTTCCTGCAGGTCGGTGTACAGGTCCGCCAGGCCGTTGATCACGTTGTCGAGCTGCTTGCGGACCGTCTGATCCTCTTGTGGCACAGACGCTTCGACGGTACGCAAGCCGAGCCCAAGCGCCACGACGCGTTGCTGTGCGCCATCGTGGAGATCGCGCTCGAACCTCCTTCTGGCCTGGTCGGACGCGGCCACGATGCGGGCCCGCGACGCCTTGAGCTCGGCGCGGGTCTCCGCGTTGGCGATCGCCGTCGAAACCAGGTCGGCGAAGTCACAGATGCGTTCCTCCGTGCCGTCCGGCATCCGCTCGGTGCGCACCGAGCCGATGATCAGGGCACCCCTCGGCACTCCGTCGATGGTGACCGGTGCGCCTGCGCCGGAACGGAGTCCGAGGCCACGCATCCGGTCGGCGATGGTCCCCTCGACACTCTCGTAGTCGTCGATCCGCGCGGTCGCGCCGGTACGCCGGATCCGGCCGCTGATGCTCTCCCCGTCCAGCGGAAGCCGTTCGCCCGTCCGCAGGGTCTCCCTTCCCGGCCGGTCTTGCGCGGCCAGCACGGTGCACGACTGGTCGGACTCGAACCGAACGAGCGTGACGTGTTCGACGTCGAGCCCACGGGCCAACTCGGTGACGGTGACGGGATAGACGTCGGCGGGATCGGCGCCCCTTGCCACCAGTGTGGCGACCCGGCGCAACGCGGCCTGCTGTTTGGCCAGCGCATCCGCTTGGCGGCGACGCTGTTCGGCCTCGGCGGCGCGCAGCCGGGCCTGCCCCGCCAGCACGTTGGCCAGCAGGGCCAGCGGCAGGAAGACGAACAGTGCCGCCGCCACGCCGTCGAGGTGGAAGTACAGGTAGACCAGGGTGCTGGCGAGCGACGTCGCGATCGCCAGACCGATGTTCCAGCCCGCGGACACGACGAGCACCCCGAGCAGGAAGATGGCCCCGAATGCGTTCTCGGGGGCCACCCGCGTCAGATACAGCACGACCAACGTCTCGGCGGCGAGGAACGTGACGGCGACGACGATGCCCCAGCCCAGCGGGCGTGCCGTCGGCCGGAGCACCATGGCAAGCAGGCGGGCGCGAAGAACCGGCCACCGGCCAGCGGGTTCGTCGGCGGAGGTGGTTGGATACTCGGTCATCGCACCGGATGCTAGTGGGTTTCGCGGCAAACATTCCGGCTAGCGGTAATGCTCGCGGTGCGACGGGCTGTCAAGCTCGTCTAGTGATGTTCTCCCTGGGTGTCTCGTGCGCTGTCTGATCGTTGACGACAGTGCTGACTTCCGTGACGCCGCGATCGACATGCTCGAGCGCGCGGGGATCGACGTCGTCGGGGTCGCGTGCAGCGCCGACGAGGCTCTGAGCCGTTACGCCGACCTGCGCCCGGACGTCACCCTGGTGGACGTCGAACTCAACGGCGAGAGCGGTTTCGACGTCGTGGAACGGCTACACGGGACGGACGGCCCGGCGCCCTCGGTCATCCTGATCTCGACGCACTCCGAACAGGACTACGCCGAAATGATCGCCGACAGTTCAGCATTGGGATTCCTGGCCAAGTTCGCCCTGTCGCCCACCGCGATCAGAGGCATGCTCGACGCGCTCCCGTAGCGGCGCTCACAACGAGTCCAGGTACATGATCACCGCGCGGACCCGGCGGTGCTCGTCTTGCGTCTCGGGCAGATTCAACTTCGTCAGGATACTGCGGACGTGCTTCTCGACGGTCCCTTCGGTGACCCAGATCCGTCCCGCGATGCCGGAGTTCGACAGACCCTCCGCCATGAGCGTCAGCACTTCGCGCTCACGGCTGCTCAGGGCGTCGAGCGGGTCGTCGCGGCGGCGGGCGGACACCAGTTCCTGAACGAGCGCAGGGTCGACGACGGAGGCGCCGCCTGCGATCCGTCCCACCGTCTCGACGAAGTCGTCGACGTTGGTAATCCTGCTCTTGAGCAGGTAGCCGATCGAGTGACCTCCTGCCAGGAGCTCCATGGCGTGGTCGACGTCGACGTGCGCGGAGAGCACGAGGATGGCGATGTCGGGCCACTGTTCCCTGATGGTCTTGGCCGCGTCGAGGCCCTCCGTGTCGTGCGAAGGGGGCATGCGGATGTCGGTCAACACCAACCCCGGCTGCCGGTCCCGCACCATGTCGACCAGCTCGACGGCATTGCTCGCCTGACCGATCACGTCGAACCCCGATCGGTCGAGCAGGCTGGCAAGGCCCTCACGGAGGAGGACGTCGTCTTCGGCAACGACCACGCGTACGACACTCATCCGGACGATTCTCGCATCCGCCCAGCCGTTTCGTGTGAGCTAGCGTTGCTGAAGCGGCGCTGATCGCCCAAACCTCCATGCGACACTTTGCGCATGGTCATGCCAATCGCACGTCCCAAGCTGGAAGGCAACGTCGCCGTCGGGGACGATCGCCAGATCGGATTCGCCGAGTTCGGCGACCCGCAGGGCCGCGCGGTGTTCTGGCTGCACGGAACCCCTGGAGCGCGCCGCCAGATTCCGGTGGAGGCCCGCGTCTACGCGGAGCGCGAGAACATCCGGCTGATCGGCATAGACCGTCCGGGCATCGGCTCCTCGACGCCTTACCAGTACCCGAACGTACTCGCGTTCGCCGAGGACCTGCGCACGATCGCCGACGTCCTCGGGATCGACGAAATGGCCGTCATCGGGCTCTCCGGCGGGGGGCCGTACGCCCTGGCCTGCGGCGCGGCGATGCCAGACCGCGTCGTGGTGGCCGGGGTCCTCGGCGGCGTCGCGCCGACGGTCGGACCGGAGGCCATCAGCGGCGGTTTGATGTCGCTGGGCTCGGCGGTGGCACCGTACATGCCTTTCATCGGACTGCCGCTACGGCTCGCGGCGGTCGGACTCATTCAGCTCATCCGTCCCCTCGGTTCGCGGGCCGTCGACATGTACGGCCGCGTCTCACCGGAGGGTGACCGTCGGCTGCTGGCGCGACCGGAGTTCAAGGCGATGTTCCTCGACGACCTGCTCAACGGCAGCCGCAAACAGATGGCAGCACCGTTCGCCGACGTCGTCGTCTTCGCGAAGGACTGGGGATTCCGCCTCGACCAGGTCAAG
>NZ_JAVROT010000588.1:0-11727 GCF_032162605.1 Mycobacterium sp.
CGACAACCGCCTCGCCGAAGAAGGCTGGACCGTCGTGATCCGCAACGGAAACGCCGAATGGATCCCACCCCCACACCTCGACACCGGCCAAACCCGCACCAACTTCTACCACCACCCCGAACGCCTCGCCGACCCCGACGACCACGGAACGTAGCGGTCCGTCCACCGCGGTGGCGTCAATCGGCGAGAATCGTCGGGTGACCGATGACTGGCGCAACATCAATCTGGCGAACTGGGAGTCGCGGGTGCCGCTGCACACCGGCCCCGACGGATACGACCTCGCCGGCTTCAACGATCCGCGGTATCTGTCGGCGGTGGTTCGGTACGACCTGCCGCGACTCGGGCGGCTCGACGGGCTGGACGTCGTGCATCTGCAGTGTCACATCGGCGCCGACACGGTGTCGTTGTCCCGGCTGGGGGCACGCTCGGTCACCGGGCTCGACTTCTCACCCGCGGCGGTGGACGCCGCCCGTGCGCTGGCCGATCGCGCACGTGCCGATGCGGCGTTCGTGCAGGCGGACGTCCATGATGCGGTGGGCGCGCTGGGCGCCGGGAGCGCCGACCTCGTCTACACCGGGATCGGGGCGTTGTGTTGGCTGCCCGACATTCGTCGCTGGGCGGGGATCGTCGCCGCGCTTCTGCGACCCGGTGGTCGCCTGTTCGTCAGGGAGGGGCACCCCGTGTTGTGGTCGATGTGTGACCCGCGGCCCGACGGGTTGCTCGTCGTCGAGTTCCCGTATTTCGAGACCGAGGGAACCCTGTTCGTCGAGCACGACACCTACGCGGGGTCAGGCACCGTCGCCGCGCCGGAGTCGATCGTCTTCAATCACGGCCTCGGCGAGATCTTCACCGCGCTCGTCGACGCTGGACTGACCCTGACGGCTTTCGAGGAGCATCGCGAAGTGCCATGGAATCCATTGGGGGAGGTCATGACCGAGAGTTCTGACTTCGACGGCGAGTTCGTCTTGGCCGAGGGTCGTGACCGAATGCCGTTCACCTACACGTTGCAGGCGACGAAGCCGGCACTGTAGCCGAGCGATCGATAGCGCCGTGGCGGGGAAGCTCACGGGGGGCCGGACGTGGAGGCCGATGGCGATCGCAGTCCTGGCGTTGCGAAATTTCCCAAATCGGCATGTCCTGGCTGCCGCTACGACACCTAGATTGAGAACTTCCTTGGAACCAATCGCGGCAGGCCCGATCGAAGCAGGATCACTTCACCTGTCAGGCGCTCGCCGCGGCGATTTCCACGCTGGTGACCAACGCCTTGCTCGAAGGAGATTCGCGCTGGATCTGCAAGAGCCGCTCATCCGCGTAGCGGAGCAGTTGATGGCGCCGAGTGAGCGCCAGCGGGAGTTACTCGGCGAAGCGGTAACCCATGCCGGTCTCGGTAAGCAGATGCTTGGGGTGGCTCGGGTCGTCCTCCAACTTGCGGCGCAGTTGGGCCAGGTACACCCGTAGGTAGTGAGTCTCCTTGGCATAGGCCGGGCCCCATACCTCCTTGAGCAGCTCATCGCGGCCGACGAGCTTGCCCCGATTGCGTACCAGCATCTCCAGCATGCCCCACTCGGTAGGGGTCAGGTGCACCTCGGCGCCGTGTCGGGTGACCTTCTTGGCGGCCAAATCAACTGTGAATGAGACGGTTTCGACGACGGGCTGGTCGGTCTCCACCGATGCCGCACCCCGCCGGACCGCAGCCCGCAGCCGGGCGAGGAACTCGTCCATCCCGAACGGCTTGGTCACGTAGTCATCAGCGCCGGCGTCGAGAGCCTCCACCTTGTCCGAGGAGTCCGTGCGCGCCGACAGCACGATGACGGGTGCGGTGAGCCAGCCGCGCAGACCCTCCAGCACCTCGACGCCGGACATGTCGGGAAGGCCGAGGTCCAGGACGACGACGTCGGGCTTGTGTTCCGCGGCGGACCGGAGTGCCTGCGCGCCAGTGGCTGCCGTGTCCACGGCGTAACCGCGGGCGGACAGATTGATGCGCAGCGCGCGCAGGATCTGCGGCTCGTCGTCGATCACCAGCACCCTGGTCATGGTGCGTCTCCGTCCGGCGCGGCAAGGTCGATCTCGATGGTCAGGCCGCCCCCCGGTGTGTCGGTGGCGCTGATGGTGCCGCCCATCGCTTCGACGAAACCCCTTGCGACGGAGAGCCCCAGGCCGACGCCGGTGGTGTTGCGGTGGTCGCCGAGCCGCTGGAAGGGCGCGAAGAGTTCGTCCACCAGCGCGCGCTGGACCCCTGGGCCCTCGTCGACGACGTTGATCAGGACCCGGTTGCCGACCCGGCCCGCGTTGATGCGGATCATGCCGACCGGTGCGTAACGCATGGAATTGTCGACGACGTTGACCAGGACACGTTCCAGCAGGCCTTCGTCGGCCAGCGCGGCAGTGTCGCCGACGTCGACCTTGATGCGGTCCAAACCGGTGGCGCCCCTGGGCATTCCGACGATGGCGTGATGGACGATCTCGTCGAGGTAGACCTGTCGCAGCTCGGGGCGTACCACTCCGGCGGCCAGGCGGGACGAGTCGAGCAGATTGCCCACCAGCGCGGTCAGCTGGTCGATGGACTCCTCGATGGTGGCGAGGAGTTCGGCGGTGTCCTCTGGTGAGAAGCCCACGTCATCGGTCCGTAGGCTGGACACCGCCGCCTTGGCTCCGGCCAGCGGCGTCCGCAGGTCGTGGCTGACCGCCGACAGCAGCGAACGACGCAACTCGTCGGCACGCGCGATGGCCTCCGCCCGGCTGGCCTCCTCGATTAGCTCGCGCTGTCGCACCAGCCCTGCGGCCTGCTTGGCGACGGCTGTCAGCACCCGACGGTCACGGGCGGCGAGCTGGCGTCCGCTCATCAACATCCAGAACTCATCGTCACCGACTTCGATTGCGGTGTCGGCGGATTCCACGTCGACGCACGGGTCGGCGCCCACGGACGCGACAATCTGCTCGTCTCCGTCGTGGTCGCGCAGAAAGCTCACCGCCCGCTGCGAGTACGTCTCGCGGACCCGCTCCAGCAAGGTGTCCAGATCGGCACCTCGCAACACCGACCCGGCGAACAGCGCAAGGAGCTCGGCCTCCTGCGACGCGCGGCGGGCTTCCCTGGCGCGCTTGGCCGCGCCGTCCACCAGAGCCGCTACGGCGACCGCGACGAGGAACAGCACGACGATGGTGACGGCGCTGTCGGGATCGGAGATGGCGAAGCTGTAACGCGGCTGGACGAGGAAGTAGTTAAGCAGCAGACCTGAGAGCACCGCGGACGCCGCGGCAGGTACGACACCACCGAGGAGTGCCACCACGACGACGCCGACGAAGAACAGCGCGCTCTCGCCCGCGATGCCGAGCACCCGGTCCAGCAGCAGGACGACCACCGCGCACAGTGCCGACGGGACCACCACCGCCGCCAGCCAGGACGCCAGGCGTCGTTCGCGCGGGGACACCTGCCACGACGGCACGCCCTTGGCCTGGCCGTGGGTCACCATGTGCACGTCGATCTTGCCCGAGTGCTGCACCGTCGCTGCGCTGATGCCCTCTTCGAAGATGCGCGCCCACCGTGAGCGCCGCGAGGTGCCGAGAACGAGTTGGGTGGCGTTCATCTCGCGGGCGAAGTCCAGCAACGCCCCGGAGACGTCGTCGCCCGCGACCGTGTGCATCGTCGCGCCGAGGCTCGTCGCAAGCTCACGGATCTTGCCCATCTGGGGCGCCGAGACACCGGCCAGCCCGTCACCGCGCACGACGTGGACGATCATCAGTTCGGCGCTCGACCTCGACGCGATGCGAAAGGCCCTGCGCACCAGCGTCTCCGATTCGTCACCGCCGGTGACCGCGACGACGACGCGTTCTCGCGCCTCCCACGTGTCGCTGATCTCGTGGTCGGCGCGGTACTTCGCAAGGGCGGCATCGACCTGGTCGGCCAGCCACAGCAGCGCCAGCTCGCGCAGCGCGGTGAGGTTGCCCTGGCGGAAGTAGTTGCTCAGTGCGGCGTCGATGCGCTCGGGCGCATACACGTTGCCGTGGGAAAGCCTGCGCCGCAGGGCTTCCGGTGTGATGTCGACGAGCTCGATCTGGTCGGCGCGGCGGACCACCTCGTCCGGTACGGTCTCCTGCTGCTCGATTCCGGTGATCTGTGCGACGACGTCGTTGAGACTTTCCAGGTGCTGGACGTTGACGGTCGAGATGACGGTGATGCCCGCGTCGCGCAGTGCCTCGACGTCCTGCCATCGCTTGGAGTTCGTGGAGCCGGGGGTGTTGGTGTGCGCGAGCTCGTCGACGAGGACGACCTCGGGGTGCCGGGCCAGGACCGCGTCGACGTCGAGCTCGGGGAAGTCCGAGCCACGATAGGTGACGAGGCGTGGCGGAATCAGCTCGATGCCGTCGAGCAGTTCGGCGGTTCGCTTGCGGCCGTGGGTCTCCACGACCGCCGCGACGACGTCGGTGCCGCGTTCGCGCCTGCGGTGCGCCTCGCCGAGCATGGCGAAGGTCTTGCCGACGCCCGGCGCCGCGCCCAGATAGATGCGTAGCTCACCCCGCTTCTCGGGGTGCCTGCGCGGCGACTGCTCCAGACTCACCTGCTCATCATCCACCCGGGTACTGCTCGTCGAGCGCCCCGCTGGGCCTGTCTTGACGGTTTCCTTTGCGGCGCTGGGCGGGGGACTACGCGTAACTGACCTTAACGTCAACCGCAACGGCTACTCTCGCCCGGTCAAGATCGACAAGATGTTGCTGGGCCGGATGTTCGCCTACCCTGACGCGCAGCGCTACCGCATCGGCGCGAACTACAACCAGCTGCCCGTCAATGCGCCCAAGCCACCGGTGCACAGTTACAGCACCGCCGGGCAGATGCGGTATCAGTTGGCCACCGACCCGGTGTACGCGCCCAACTCCAGGGGCGGCCCGAAGGCCGACACCGCGCGCTACGGTGAGCCCGCCGGCTGGCACACCGACGGCGAAATGGTGCGCACTGCTTACACTTTGCGTTCCGACGACGATGACTGGGGCCAGGCCGGCACCCTGGTCCGCGACGTCATGAACGACGCCGAACGGGACCGGTTGGTCGACAACATCGTCGGGCACCTGCTCGATGGCGTGACCGAGCCAGTCCTGCAACGCGCCTTCGAATACTTTCGCAACGTCGACGTGGATCTGGGCGAGCGAGTCGAGAAGGGTGTCCGCGCCGGATAGCCACCTGATCGACTCACTCGACCAAACGGCCCGGCGCCTCGGGTGCCGGGCCATTTGGGGAGGTGGAGTCGTGAGAAAGCCCGATGGCAGGAAGGAGGCCCGGGATGAGCAGCTGTGGGACCCGAGTCGGCCCTAGTCAAGCCGCCGTGCCGCCGGATCGAAGGGCATACGAACGCGGCGCGCCGAATATGCCCGTCCATAGTTGCAGTTCCTTGGAGGCAAACCCTGTGGATCCGGTACCGGTGCTGCCATGAGTCTTCTGGTTGTTGGGCTGTCGCACCGCAGCGCACCCGCTGATCTACTGGAGCGGGTTGCCGAGTCTTGCGCGGACCGGGGGAAGGTGTTGGACCAGCTGCTCGAGTGTGAGCACGTCTCGGAAGCTTTGCTGCTGTGCACCTGTCAACCGGGTCGAGGTGTACGCGGTGGTGACCGCCTTTCACGACGGTCTCACTGAGGCTGTCGAGGTGCTCGCCCACCAGAGCGCGATGACGCCCGACGAGCTGTCCAAACATCTCTACGTGCACTACGCAGCCAAGGGTGTAGAGCACCTGTTCTCGGTGGCAGCCGGTCTCGACTCGATGGTCATCGGCGAGCCCCAGATTCTCGGCCAGCTGCGTACCGCCTATGCCGGCGCCGAACAGGCAGGCACCGTTGGACGCACACTGCACGACGTCGCGCAGCAGGCGCTGCGGGTGGGCAAACGGGTCCACACCGAGACAGGCATCAACGCCGCGAGTGCCTCGGTGCTATCGGAAGCTCTTTCCGCTTCGGCCACGGCGCTGGGCGGTCCGCATGCGTCCGGTTTGGCTGGTCGCATTGTGATGCTGCTTGGCGCTGGTTCCCTCGGCGGCTTGGCCGCGGCGCAATTGCGCAGGGCAGGAGTCGCCGAGATCATCCTGGGCAACCGCACGCCAGAGAAGGCGCAGCGGCTCGCGACGCTGTGCAAGCGCGACGGTACCCCCGCCCGAGTTATCAGCCTGGACGCCGTGAGGACCGCCATACCCGCAGTGGACCTGGTGATCTGCTGCACCGCCGCCACCGGCTCGCTGATCACCACCGAGGACGTCAGCGCCAGGCGGCGCCCCGTGGTTGTGTGCGATCTGGGATTGCCCCGCAACGTCGAGGCCGGAGTCGGTGACCTACCGGGGGTGAACCTGATCGATCTCCCCGCGGTGGCGCTCGACGGCAGTATCGCGGCACACCGGCCGCAGTCCAAGCCGCCCAGCACCTTGTCGCCCAAGAGGTGCAGGACTATCTGCTGGCTCAGCGCAGCGCGGAGGTCATCCCCACGGTTACCGCGCTGCGCAAGTGGGCTGGCGAGGTGGTCGACGCCGAGATGCTGCAGCTGAATCGTCGACTGCCCGAGCTTGATTCCGCCGTGCGCGCTGAACTGACCCGCACGGTGCGCCGGGTCATCGACAAGCTGCTGCATGCTCCCACGGTGCACGTCCAGGAACTCGCCAAGGCCCAGGGGGGTGAGGCTTACGCCGATGCGCTGCGTGAACTGTTTGACCTCGATCCGCACATCCCTGCCGCCGTCACCACACCCCGCCGCGGGCCCTTCAGGGGTTCCCACACGGGCCGGACGACACATGCGGCCGTGTGAGCGGCTGCGGCGAGACCCCGCCCCAACCTGCCCATTCGGCTACGGGCCGCCGGTCGTAGTCGACCGTTGCGACACCCCCGCGCCACTTGGACCGCAACGAGCATCGGGATCCACTCACCCAGGTGTTTGGGGCTGCTCTGTAATGCCTCAAACCCGGCGCCGGAATCGTGATGTTCCCGTTTGCCAATGGGCAAACTCCGCAGCGCGCCAACCGATCCCGATGCCCGCGGCTCTGAAGTGCACGCACAGGCGGTTCACCCGCCCTTTCCTGGCGCCTAAAAGAGGGCCAGGCTGGGATGTTATGGCTCAGGTAAGAGGGTCGGTGGCGAACGACGAGTTGAGCGCGCTGCGGCACATCGCCACCTTGGCCGGTCACGCACGGGTTCCTCAAAAGCACGTCGAGGACGCGGTCAGGCTCGGCAAGTGGGTCGCAGTTCAGCGCCAGAAACGAGGAAGCCTTCGAGCAGACCGCCGTGCTCGCCTAGAGACCGTGCCCGGCTGGTGGTGGGGCGGAACCTGATGCTGACTCGATAGTGACTGCCCGATTCGCCATCCACGACAACTTGACCGAGGGGTTCATCAAGGACGGGGAGCGGTTCGATACCATCGACATCCTCGAATACGCGAAGAAGACCTACCCCGAGGCCCCTGAAGTGACCGTCCAGGGCAGCTTCCCGGTGAAGGACGCCTACGGCAACACGTCGACCGACGTCGTCGTCAATCTCACCTATCTGCAGTCAACCTTGCAGCAGATCAACTTCGGGGGCGTCGACAAGGACAAGATCTGGGAGATAGCCGACTCGGGCACGATTGCTCCTGCGTTCCGACCCTGAGGCAGACCCTCTGCTCGTCCATCTCGACCAAGTGGGGGCGTCGGCATAGAGGTCTACGGTGTCGGCCATGGTGCGAGTCGGCGACGTCGTGAAGCGCCGGGGCAAGTGGGTCGTGGTGGCTCCGACGCACTGCCCGCGCGGACACCGGCTGGGACCCAACAGATCCCTGGTTGGTCATGTTGCCTGCCGTGGTCATGGTGGTGGCCACATCATCTGGTTCTGTCGAACTTGCCCCAACGATGAGGAGCCGACATATGGGCCTCCCCTGGGTGCGCACTGCACGGTGCTCGATGGTCCCGCCCTGAAGAGGCTGAGCAACATTCAGGAGACTCCTGCCCCTCCTGCGCCAGTTCCCGAGCCTCCGGAGCTGGCCTGATCGCCGGGGCCAGCATCACCAACCTGGACCCGTTCATCTCGGCGATCGTCAGGGCGCAGACCGTCGGAGCCAAGATCGATCGGTGGATCCTGGACCCGGCTACCGCCGAGGTTCTCTCGAAGCTCAAAAGGGCACCGGCTCCAACGAGCCGCTCTTGGAGCTGGTCGACGAGGGAATGTTCATCGCCGGTATCAAGGTGCTGACCAACCCGAGCGTAGACGCAGCTACGTTCGCGTGGGGCATCGACTCCACCCGGACCAAGACCGTGCTCCGCTTGGGCACCGAGGTCCAGCGGTTCGACGTTCCGCGTCAGGACGCCATCGACGTTCGGGCCATCGCCCGCGTCGGCTTCGCGTTCCTGCACACCCTCAGGCCAACGTCCGTCTGTACGACGCCGCCTGAGCGCAATCCGCTGAGGGACAACTGAATACGTGGTATCAGTCGAAGAGGCCCGGTCTAATCACCGGGCCTCTTACGCTGCCAAGGAGCCGCACCAGGGAAAAGAGACGCCACGCCATCCATGCGGCGCTAAAGCGCGAGCAACGCTCCCCCCGAGAACATCGAGTCGTGGCACTCGATTGCTTCAGGCACCGCACCTGGTGGGATGTCGAACGTCACGCTCGCCTCGACACCGAGGCCGGGGTTGATGTCCTCCATCCAGTTCTCGTCGCTGATCGAGCTGGTCGCGTCGTACTTGTTGCCGTTTACGATCAGATGCTGGCTGGATGCGGAGAAGCTCCGGGCGTCGTCACCGATGTTCGTCACACGGAGACGGACGATGAAGAACTCGCCTTTGGCCTGCTCTGGCTTGAATATGCCCGCTTTCGTGGCCGACCGATCGACCCCGAGAACCTGGAACTCGAACTTGCCATCGCGGACGGTCGAGCCTGCGGGAGCGGCCACCGCGTTGACAGGCTTCACAGGGGTCGACGTGGACTTGTCGGGGAGGGACGAAGTCGGGGTGGTCGAGCTGGACTTGGTATCGGCGCTCTTGTCGCTACTGCCGAACGAGCCCAGGGCGATAAAGGCCAATACCACCGCTCCTAGTCCGAGTCCGATCTTCATCCCCCTGGACATTCCCGGCTTGGCGGGTTGGAAATTGCCTGGTGTCGCTGCACCGAATGGGGCATAGCTGTCGGTCCACACTCTGCCGTCGAAGTAGCGCTGGCGGCTCGGATCAGATGGATCTGGAAACCAACCCGCTATTGGCTGCGTCATGTATTCCCCGTCTCCGTTTAGCTGCTGTATGCAGGCGGGGGACAGCATATCCACAGCATCCGACAAGGTGCGGACAAGTCACAATTTGCTCACCGCTGGGATCCTCCGGATCGTCAGTAGCACCACAGACTGCTCACTCCGTACCCGTTGCTACCGACGCTTTCTCGCCCGCACGCGGGTGCGCCTGCGTCACGCGTCGAACTGCTCCAACATGCCCAGCCAATTCGTTCCGACACGCGTGGCTAGTCCGGCGGGTCTGCTACCTGGTCATCGCGCGAGTCATCGGTCCATCGGCCAGGTCAGGCAGCAATGCACATGACCGCCGTTTGCTGGCTAGTAACGAATGGCCAGGGAGTATGCGCTGGCTGCTGCACTGCGCGCTCCTAGCCTTGGATTAGCTATAGGCACCCCCAGGGGGTATGCCCTCCCGGCCCCCTTCCCGACCGGTCGGTTATGCGGGTGCCGAATCCTGCGAAGATTCAGAACGTCATTTTTCAAATGAGTAGGTTAGGAGGCGCTTTCATGCACTCACCAGCAGGTTTAGGCAAAGACGGCAAGCGTCTATGGCGGTCGATTACCGCCGAGTTCGACCTCGAAAGAGAGCCCCACCAGGTCCAGATCCTCGCCCAGGCGTGCCGAGTGGTGGATGTCATCGCGGCGCAGGACGAGGCAGCGGCCGGGCACCGTTGACCGTCAAGGGATCGGTGGGACAGCCGGTCATCTCGCCGTTCATCGCGGAGGCCAGGGCGCAACGTGCGCTGCTGGCTCAGCTTCTGGCACGGCTGAACTTCGAAGGATCCTTCGATGCCTAGAGGCAGCGGGATGACCCTGACTTCGTTAGGCATCCGCACACGGTTGTGCTTCATCCGACATGCTCGCTCTTCATTCGAACCGAGAGAGTCGCGCGCTACCATCTACACCCCATGAAACGCGAGGCGAGGTTACCAAAGCTCAAGTCCCTGAACTCTCTCACGCTAAGTATCGAGCTTTTCAATCGCCCGTGGGATGGAGGACGCACCGATGGCGTACTGATGATGTTGGACCATTGTTTTGAAATGTTGTTGAAGGCGTCAATTCTGCATCGCGGCGGCCGTATCCGTGACCGGCGAAAAAAATACTATTGGATTTGATGCGTGTGTTCGCCGTGCGCTTTCTACGGACAAGCTAAAATTTCTGTCCGACGAGCAGGCGCTCACGCTTCAGGCACTAAATGGACTTCGGGATGCCGCCCAACACCACCTGGTGGACATGAGCGAGGGGCACCTCTATATCCAGGCCCAATCGGGTGTAACTCTCTACCGTGACATCCTGCAGGGTGTGTTCGACGAGAACCTTCGCGACCTACTTCCAGAACGGGTGCTGCCAGTATCGACCGTCGCACCGCTCGATCCAATTGCGTTGTTTGCCGAGGAAATCGATGAGGTCAAGCGACTGCTCGCCCCTGGGACGCGTCGTGGCGCAGAGGCGCTTGCCCGACTTCGAGCGCTGGCGATTGTCGACGGCGCGATGAATGGCGAGAGGCTGCAGCCAAGCGAGTCGGAACTGCGCAAGATCGCGACTCAAATAGGAGCGGGCCAAACCCAACTTGACACGTTGTTCCCCGGAATCTCGGGAATCAGCTTCTCAGTTGAAGGTTCTGGACCAACTGTGAGCTTGCGCATCGCAAAGAAGGACGGGATTCCGGTGACGCTGATGCCAGAAGGTACCGCAGGCACCCGCGTGGTCGGGGTCAAGAGAGTGAATGAACTTGATTTTTACAATCTGCGCTTCAATGAACTGAAGAATAAGCTCGGAATCACGCCGAATCAATTGTCAGCGCTAATCGATCTGCTCGACATTAAAGATTCAGAAGACTATTCGAAGTACATCATCTCGACATGGTGCTACTCCCAAAAAGCCCTGAAAGCACTAGAAGTCGCATTGCAGAAGAAGCCCATCAATGAATGGTGGCGAGAGTACCGAGAGAAAGTCAAGTAGAAACTACAGGTATATCGCGCCCGAAAGTCAGGTCGTCACATCTGCCAGGTAGCCGTACACGGTCGCGCGGGACACGCCCAGCATCCTGGCGATGTCGGTCGCGTTGATGCCCTTATCGCGCAGGCTGCCCGCCTTGGCTGCGTGGGCATCGTCCACCTTGCGCGGGCGACCGCCCTTGCGTCCGTTGGCTGCAGCAGCGGCCAGTCCGGCGCGGGTCTGCTCGATCCGTCGGTGATGACCAAATGCGGGCCGAGGCCGCAGCTTTTGCACTGGGTCTCTCGCATGACGCAGATGTGAGACGTTGAAGGTCTGTCAGTCCTCTGCGTGCCGCTTCTGGTCCCATCGCTCAAGCGACGCCTGCAGTTGGCTGACGCCGAGGGCCGCGAGCGGCATGCCCACCGAAAGACAACCCACCAGTAAGAGATTCATTCGGCCTCCCGCAGCTTTCAATGCTGACACGTTCGCCGCCCGCACAAGGTTCAACACGCCGCCTTGACGGGCGCACACTACGACTTGTGGTCTACGTACAACCAACCGTCTCGTTTCTA
>NZ_JAVROT010000589.1:0-17029 GCF_032162605.1 Mycobacterium sp.
ACGAGTAGACGCTGCCAATCGCCAGATGAATCGAGAGCGCGGCAGGTGGCACCAGCCACCGACTCCATCCAGGTGACGCGACGATTCGGTCAGGACGTAGTGCGGCAGCGATCGACAAGGTTGTCACTTCCTCAGCCGTTGAGCGGCATTGCTCATGGACCCACGCCCCACCAAGGGGGGCGGAGTGACACCCACATCTGATCAGGCTGCGGCGGTGCCGGTTGTCGACGCGTTTGACCGTAACGCTGCCGAACGATGGGTGACAAGGGATTCTTCTTTGGTATCTGACATGCTTCGATAGTCCAAATCTATCGATCTGATTCGCGGCGGTGGTCATGCACGGTGAAGTGCTTCTCCAGCAACTCGAGTACCTGGTTGCGTTGGCGCGTGAGAGGCATTTCGGCCGCGCCGCCATCTCGTGCAACGTCAGTCAGCCGACGCTGTCGGTCGCGATCCGGCGGCTCGAGAGCGAGTTGGGCGTCGTCATCGTCCTGCGCGGTCATCGGTTCGAAGGTTTCACCGACGAGGGCAGCAGAGTCGTGACGTGGGCGCACCGCATTGTGGCCGAGCGTGATGAACTGTTCGCCGACGTGGAACGGATGCGAGGGCGACTCAGCGCAATGGCCCGGGTCGGTGCGATCCCGACGTCTGTGCCCGCCAGCCCGCTCCTGACCGCTCGGTTCCTGCGCAGCAATCCCGTGGCGACCATTCGGGTCGAAGCCCTCTCGTCGCGGGAGATCGCGGTGCGCCTCGCGGAGTTCGAGATCGACGCCGGATTGACCTACCTGGACGATGAGACACCGCCCGGCACTCGAAGATTCGAGCTGTATCGGGAGCGTTATGTCCTGCTGGCACCGGCTGCACACCCGGTCATGGCCCAGGAGGAGATCCGGTGGTCGCAGGCCGCCAAGCTCCGGTTGTGTGCACTGACACCGGCCATGCGGAACCGTCGGATCATCGACGGAAACATGGCCGCCGATGGCGCAAGGTTTCATCCCGTCGTTGAGGCCGACACCGTGGGGGCGCTGTTCGCCCATCTGGCCGGGCTGGAACTGGCGACGGTGGCTTCGCACACCTGGCTGCACGCGTTCGGTGTGCCGCGCGGGCTGGCGGCTCGACCCATGGTGCGAAACGGTGACGGCCCCGCGGTCGGTCTGATCGTTCTCGACCGTGAACCGAACTCCATCGTGGCCGAGGCGCTCGTATCGGCGGCCACCGAGGTGGACTTCGCCGGTGTCCTGCAGTCCGCACTCGATAGCTGGTTGGCTCGCCCCATCACGCTGGGTTGAAAGCCGTCCGTGCGACGTCCGTGCGGCGGCGTCATCGCTGGACACCTCGTCGGCGTGTTCCCGCACGAGAAGATCGCGGGCAAACAAGCATCCTTACTGACACTGGCAGGTCGTCAGCTGTCGGTGGCAACGGTGCCGACACCGGTCAGGCTGAGGTGACGCCGTTGCCGATCTGTTCGACGAAATCCTCCTTGATCTCCTTCGGCCCGAACGGCCACGTTCGCTCGGCCTTGGCGTAGGCGAGGAACGCGACGCAGCCGAGGGCAATCCAGCCCACGGACAGGCCGATCGAGAGCCAGGTCGCGGAGACGTAGACGTAGATCCAGCCGACCAGGGCGACGATGGTCGGCACCGGATACAGCCACTGGCGGTACGGGCGGGTGAGATTCGGCTGGCGACGGCGCAATACGACGATCGCTGCGACCTGGGCCAACGATTGGATCAGGACCAAGGTCGCGACCGCTGCGTTGATGATGGTGGTCAACGTGAACAGCGAACCGATGATCGTGATCGCACCCATGGTGAGTACACCGGCAGTCGGCAGATTCAGTTTCGGATGCAGCTTGGCGAACACCGGCAGGAACACCTTGTCCCTGGCGGCTTCGAACGGAACGCGTGACCCGCCCAGTAGGCCGGCGAACACCGAGCCGATGGCTGCGACGACGATCAGAACGGTGATCACCCTGGCCGTGCCCGACCCCCACGCTTGCTCGAGCACCGTCGAGGCGACCGACGTGGCGTCCTTCAACTCGTCGAGTGGAATCGAGCCGAGGACGCCGACCTGCAGCAGAAAGTACAGGCTCATGATGCCGAGGATCGAGAACACGATGGAGCGCGGGATGGTGCGTGCCGGGTCGCGCACCTCGCCGCCGAGGTACGCCGAGGTGTTGTACCCGAGGTAGTCGTAGACGGCGATGATCAGTCCCGCGCCGAGGCCGGCCCAGAACGTACCCCCTCCGAGATCGAACGCGCCGGGAGTGAAGGCGAAGGCTTGCGCCCCGCTGAAGTGGCTGAATGCCGCGACGATCGTGCTGAGCACCGCCACCAGCATGATGACGAACAGCACCGTGGTGAGCTTGCCGATCTGGCCGATCTTGCGGAACAACGCCACCATGATCAAGAGCGTGATGCCGACTCCGATGAACTTGCCAAGCGCGGTGTTGCCCGCGTCGCCGGTTACCCCTGGGATCAGGTAGCCGAGATATTGGACGAGACCGATGATGCCGGTCGACATGATCAGCGGGATGAAGAGTACGGCGCTCCAAACGAATAGGAACGGCATGAGGCGCCCGGTGCGGTACTGAAACGCTTCGCGTAGATAGATGTACGTCCCGCCTGCGCCCGGCATGGCGGCACCGAGTTCGGCCCAGATGAGGCCGTCGGCAAGTGCGAGGATGGCGCCGACGACCCACCCGAACATTGCTTCCGGACCGCCGATGGTCGCCACCATGGCGGGAATGGTGACGAACGGACCGATGCCGCACATCTGGGTCATGTTGATTGCAGTGGCCTGAAGCGGGCCGATCCGGCGCTCGAGCGCGGGCTGTGGAGATACCGCGGCTCCGGTCGGTCCGGGACGGATGGATGGACCCATGATGCACCTCCGCTATTCGTTAGGAAAGTTTCTTAACATACTATTGCCGCGTGTGGAAGAGTGCACTTCGTACCTTCCCCCGATTAGAACGGAGGGGTGGTGCTCGACCCGACTGCGCCACGAGCGGGAACACCGGCAAGCATGCGCGCGCTCAATCAGCGGCTGGTGCTCAACCGCCTCCGGTACCACGGCGAGGCGACGCGTCCTCAGATCGCCGAAGACACCGGACTATCCAAACCGACTGTCGGACAGGCGCTCTTGGACCTGGAGCAACATGGTCTGGCGCGTGCGATTGGCCGCAGTGCACCCCGCCCCGGCAGGGCTGCGGTCATCTACCAGACCGATCCGGATGCGGGCCACATCGTCGGCGTCGACATCGGTCGTCGCGTGCTTCACGTCGCGGTGGCGAATCTGGAGGGCACCGTCGTGGCACGCCTGGAGGAGCCGAACCGCAGCCGCTCGGGCGCCATGTTGCTGCGCACCATCGAGGAAACCATTCAACGCGCCGTCGCGCGAGCTCGGCTGAGCCTCGACGACATCGTGGTGACCGCCCTCGGAACACCGGGCATCCCGGACGCGGCCACGGGCACCGTATACCGGGCGCCGAATCTGCCCGGTTGGGAACGACGCGGCTTGCTGCACGAGCTGGTGTCGACGCTGGCAGCACATGGGTCGGAAGTGATCGTCGAAAACGACGCCAATCTGTGCGCGCTCGGCGAGTACGCCCGCGGCGCAGCACAGGACGTCGACGTGATTGCGTGCCTGACGGTCGGTACCGGCATCGGAATGGGCATCCTGGTCAACGGCAAGCTCTTTCGCGGCGCACACGGCGCGGCCGGGGAAATCGCGGACCTGCCCTACGGACGAGTCCCTGCGGGAGTGACGACGCACCGCCCTGGTCCGGTCGAAGTGGTGGCGGCCGGGCACGCGGTCGTGTCGGCGGCGCGCGATGCAGGACTGCACGTACCGACGGCAAAGGCCGTCTTCGATTCGGCCCGTGAGGGCGACGAACGCGCCTTGGCCGTCGTCGCGAACGAGGCGTCCAAGCTCGCGCATGTCGTCTCGGTAGTGACCAGCGTGCTCGACCCCGGCTTGATCGTGCTCGCCGGAGGAATCGGTCGCAACGCGGACCTGCTCGCCGGGCGCATGCACCGCGAGCTCGCCGCAACGATTCCCCTGGTTCCCGACATCGTCGGGGGACATCTGGGGGACGACGCCGTCCTCGTCGGCGCCATCGTCACGGCGATGGACACGGCGTGGGATCTGGTCTTCGACCGTCGCGTCTTGGGCCGTGCTGCGAGCCAGGCATAGCCCGCGGCACCAATCGCGTTGTCTTGGAGAGCTCGTGGAATGGCCGACGTGTGCTTGCCTCCAGTCGCACAGATCGGCGCGTTCAGCGGCGGTTGTGCGACCGGAAACCTCAGCGAGAGTGGCGGACCCGTTCGCAGTCGTCGAACTCAACGCCGGCTAGGACGGCGTGTGCGTCGAACCTCCTGTGCCAGAGGGCATTGTCGTGCGAGCCGATTGCCGTGAATGTCTTGACGGCGTCAGCGCTTGCGTGGCAATCGTCAACGCGGCGGCGCGGCGCTGAGTCTCGGTGCCGATGTCCTGCGAGTCTGGCGTGGTTCCGATGTGCAGGCTCGACAGTGCCACCCGCGCACGGAGCCGGCCTTCGACGGGTTCACCAGGTGGGCTGAGGAGATCGAACAGCTCGAGGTAGCGGTCCCGAATCCTGATCCCGAGATCCAGATCGCGGATCGGTGAGCGACCTTCCCTGAGAAATCGTGCCAGTTCGGCGGCGTGACCGGAGAGCATGTCGCCGTATCGGCGCAGCGCTTCGATGCGGGTTGCGGCGTTGTGGGGCTGCGTCTTCCCCCACCGCACCAGGTCGTCGAGTTGGGCGAGGAAGTCCTCGATCAAGCTGGCGAGGATCTCGTCCTTGGTGCGGAAGTGGTAGTAGACGGCAGCTTTGGTGATCCCTAGTCGATCGGCGATCTCGCGCAGTGACGTGCTGTCGTAGCCGCGCTGGGCAAACAGTTCCAAGGCGACCGATTGGAGCTGTGCACGGGTATCGGTTCGACGTTGATCCATGTCCGGTGTCCTCCCAGTCGATCGACAGCTTACTTGACGACCGGTTAGTTAATGCATAGCGTCATGATTGACCCACCGCCGTGCAGCGTCATGCCGGTGCCTGCCAGTCCGAAGCCGGATCGCCCAGCGAAGCTTCGGAATCGAGCAGGCAGAAGGTCTCTACCCGACGCAGCGAAGGGAACTCGACATGGCCAGGACCGACGACGACACGTGGGACATCAACGAGAGCGTCGGCGCCACCGCGCTCGGCGTTGCCGGGGGACGGGCGGCGGAGACCAACAGCGCCGATCCCCTCATCAATGACCCCTTCGCGCGGTTGTTCCTCGAGGCAGCCGGCGACGGGATCTGGAAGATCTACCTCGACGATGAACTTCCGGCGGAGCTGGCCGCGGTCGACCCCCGCTTTCAGGAGCGGATGCAGGCGATGATGAGCTACGTGGGTTCGCGGACGAAGTTCTTCGACGAATTCTTCCTCGCCGCGGCTACCGCCGGCGTCCGCCAGGCCGTGATACTGGCGGCGGGTCTGGATGCCCGCGCGTGGCGGTTGCCCTGGCCGCACGGCAGTGTGGTCTACGAGATCGATCAACCCAAGGTCCTGGCGTTCAAGCTCGAGACGCTGGAGTCCCACGACGTCGCCCCCATCGCCGCTCATGTCAGTGTCGGTATCGACCTGCGCCTGGACTGGCCGAAGGCGTTGGTAGACGCGGGGTTTGATCCCACCCTCCCGACGGCATGGTCAGCCGAGGGGTTGTTGCCGTATTTGACCGCTGAGGCTCAGGACCTGCTGTTCGACCGGATCCAGTCGCTGAGCGCGCAGGGAAGCCGGGTCGCGGTGGAGGCCTTTACCAACGACTTCTTCAGCGCCGAGAGTTTTACCCGCCGTGAAGGACAGATGGAGCAGTACCGCGCGATCGCTGAAAAGTTGGGCGGCAAGGACATCATCGAGTCGGGCAACCTGCTCTATGAAGAGAAGCGGACCGAAGTCACGGATTGGCTGGCGGCGCACGGCTGGAACGTCACCGCGATCAGCGCCGAAGACCTGTTGGCGAGCAACAACCGCGCCGTGCAAACGGACCTCGACGAGGCCGTGCCCGACAGCGTGTTCGTGGAAGGCCAGCTCTTTTAGCGCCCATCGGCCAAGTCCGCCGGGCGCCACTGTCAGGGACGGACGACCTGGCGGCGTCGTCGCAACCGACGTCGACCAGAGCGTCGAGGAACGGTCGCCAGAACTCGGCTCTGTGGCAGAAGGTCCATGCGCGCTCGGCTGGAGGAGCGGCTGACCGGCATCTACGCGGGACTTCCAGCGGATCGGGTCTCGGCCGCCGTGCAAGATGCGCGTGCCCGATTCGACCAGAGTCCGATCCGGGATTTCGTTCCGCTGTTGGTGGAGCGGCGTGTTCGCGCGCAGCTGGCCGCCGCTTCGAACTAACTCGGCTACTAGCCGTTCCGGCGTCCGCGGCTGGCCTCTCGTCGCGGGCTTGCTCGCGTTTCCTAGCCAACTTCGCTTGGGCCTTTGGTGCCAGACGCCAAACGCCCTTGGTGGAGACGCCGGTCTTGCATTGGCCGTCCAACTGTCGGACGGCACTGTGGGCGATGCGTTGGCACGGATTGACTAGGTCGTCAGGCGTTGCGGCCGGTCTGGCTGGCCCGCCACGGGAGAGTCGGTGACGGGACCAGTTGTGCCGACGCGAGGGTGCATTCAGAACGGCAGATCCACCTCGCCGTTGGTGGTGATGCCTTCGTCGTGGTTGCGATTGACGAAGCCCGGCGTGACGGGAGCCTGCGGTTCGGTGCCGTAGGGCACCAGCGGATCGGTGCCGGTGAGGGCGTCGCCGAACGGTGCTCCGGTTTCGCCCGAGATGGGGGAGGTCGGGTCAACGGCGGTCGAGGTGGGGCCGTCGGCGAGTATCGCGGCCGGGATGGCAATGGGTGTGGCAGCAATGAGTCCGCCGAGTAGGCCTGCGGTGAGCAATGGTGCCGCGAGAGCAATCCTGGTTATCATGATGTTCGCCTGTCTTCAGTCCGTGGTCCTGTCGTCGACCATTTAGTTTTAGATCGTGTCCCTCGGGCGGACCGAAGTCGCCATGGACAGCACCCACATCGGTTTCCTGCTAGCAGGTACCCGCGGACACACGGGACCATTTGGTGGCAGGTTGACGAACGGGTCGGGCAGCATGAGAAGACACCCAATGACGACGGTCCGTACCCGATGAGTGATGCTGCCGGTTGATTGACGCCACCGTTGCGCTTCGACCGGGCCCGTTCGCTGCTTCTACTCACCGTGCAGCAGGGCTGCGCACCCACTCGTGCTGCCTGGTTGCGGGGACCGGGGACGTACCTGCGATGCGCCTCGGTCGCGGGCCAGCAGGTCGGCGACGGTCTCTCGTCGCACCAGCTCGCGTACGTCCCCGTGGTGAACGGCGACGATCGGCGGTCGGCATGTGGTGTTGTAGGTCGAGGCCATGCTGTGGTTGTAGGCCCCGGTGCAGGCGAAGGCCAACACGTCACCGGGATGCAGGTCCTCCGGTAGCAGCACGTCGCGCGCCAGTTCGTCGCCTGCTTCGCAGTGGCGTCCCACGATGGTCACGGGTTTGACCGGGCCGGGAGCGTGCCGATTCACCAGCGCGACACTGTACTTCGCGCCGTACAGGGCGACCCGCGGATTGTCGCTCATGCCGCCGTCGACCGCGACGAAGGTTCGGCCCCCAGGCCTGGTCTTCAGCGTCTGGACGCGATACACCGTGACACCGGCGCGTGCGCTGATGGCCCGACCCGGTTCGACCACGATGGCGGGACGTGGGAAGCGCTCGACCGCGCAGGATTCGTCCAGCGCCTCGGTGATCGTCGCCGACAGGGCGCGAAGATCGAGCTCGGGGTCACCGGCCAGATACGGCACGCCGTGTCCTCCGCCGATGTTCAACTCGCCCAAGGTCACACCGTGGTGGGCTTGGATGTCGGCCATCGCGGGCACGAGCCGGCGAATCGCTTCACCGTAGAGCGTCGCGTCGGTGATCTGCGAGCCGAGGTGGCAGTGCAGGCCGACCAACGTCAGCAGTCGGTGCTTCGATATCCGATCGACGGCGTCACTGAATTGTCGGTCGTCCAAGGTGAAGCCGAACTTCTGGTCGGCGACACCGGTGTTCACGGCGCGGTGGCCGTGGATGTCGATGTCGGGTGTCACCCGCAGCAGCACCCGTTGTGGCCGGCGCACCAGGCAGGCGAGATGGGCGAGTTCGGTCAGGGAGTCAACGACCATCCGTCCCACTGCGGCGGCCGTCGCGTCCCGCAGCTCGTCCACCGTTTTCACGTTGCCGTGCATCAGGATCAGAGAAGGATCCACCCCGGCGGCCAACGCGACCGCCAACTCGCCGGGCGAACACACGTCTAGGCCCAAGCCTTCCTCGGCCACCCACTGGGCCACCGTCGTCGTCAGAAGGGACTTTCCCGCGTACACCACGCCAACCCCGGGAAGTGCCGACCGGTAGTGCCGGATTCGGTAACGGAAGTCGGCTTCGTCGATGACGTAGGACGGAGTGCCGAATTCGTCGGCGATGTCGGTCAGCGGGACTCCGCCGACGCAGAGCCGTCCGGCGGAGTCCACGGCACTCGTCGACGGCCAGACGGCCCGATCGATTCGGTCGGGGCTGACGTGGCGCAACGAGGGCAGGTGACCTAGCAGTGTCATCGGTCAAGATTGCACGCCGCGGTCGACGATCCGTGCAGCCTTGACGGTCCTCTTACGGCAAAGGTGCGATTCTTGACGAGAAGCGCCCATGGTCAGTGGTTTCGGCGGCTGCCAAGACTGTCGCCCAGATTGCGCTCGGACGCGACTCCCGGCAGGACGCGAACTCAGCCGATCCGATGGTGTTCCACACTGCAGCGCACCTGCTCGCCGACCGGGCGGCCCGGCACTGTGAACACCGGCGGCGGCACCACGTCAACACAACGTCAAAGTTTCTTCGTCAGCCGTAAATAGATCGTCAGGGGTTGGTTTTCACAGTTCGGACCGGCGTAGTAGTTGAGTATCGCCGCTCGATTTGCGGCCAAGCCAGGAGCGTGTCCGGTGACTATCTTCGACGTCCTTCGTCCCATCCGCGACGACACCATCTCATCGGATGACTCCGCGCTTGGAGACGCTTACCGTGGGCGCATTGCCGACCAGTTGAGCATTCCCGGCTCGACATCATCGTCTGGCGTGGCTGCCCGGGACGTCCTTCGTCATTACCGGGATTACCGCAAGGCGTTTTCGTGGGCCGGGATCACCTGCGCCGCCGAGGCCCTTCGGCAGCCCGAGGTCGCTACGGCGGTGATGAACCGGGGCCAGTCAGTCGACGTGCGCTCCTGCGAGGAGCTCACCTTCGTGTTGTCGGCGGGTGTCCCGGCGCCGCGGATCGTCATGCACGACGACGGGATTACCGCGGCGCCGATTCGGTGTGCCGTAACCGCCGGTGTCGGCCGACTGGTCCTGGGCTGCTGTCAACAACAGGTTGCGGTTCTGGCGGACTGTGCCGGTCGACCCCAACGGGTGCTGGTCGATGTCACCACTGACTGCGCCAGCGACACGATCGCCGCGGTGCTCGGCCGCCCTCGCCTCAACCTCATCGGGCTGCATGCCCGGTTGACACCTGAAGCACCCCTGACTGCGTACGCCGATACGGTCGCTCAGATGATCGCGCAGATGGCCCATATCCGCCGCGAACAGGACATCATTCTGACTCGGGTCAGTCTGGCCGGCGGTGACGTCCTGTCCGACAGGACCGCCGCGACGGGTGTTCTGCGCGGATTGGCCGCAGAGCTCGAGGACGCGTTCGACGATGCGTGCGCCCGGTTCCGCTTTCCGCGGCCTGCGTTGGTCCTTGCGCCGTTGTAGACCACCCGTGCCGGCCGTCGTGTGCCTGGATCGGGGACTCCCCGCATGCGGAACGGCCCCAATTGCAAGGGGGCGACTCGGTGGCGCCGGCCAGGTTCATCGCGGCGACTGACGCATCGCAGATGCCTGGCGCGAGAGCACCACTGCGCGCGGTGCCCATGATCGTGATGGTGGGACTTAGTCTGACTTTGCAGTCCGAGGCGTCCACTGCCCCGTTGGCGGTCAAGAGACGCCTTCGACGAGTGGACCCAGCGCGAGCGCGGGGAAGAATTCCAGCCCGACCACGATCAGAGTGGCGCCGACGACGAGACAGACGAACACCGGACTCCGGGTGGGTAGCGTTCCCGCGGTCACGACGCCAGGGCGTTGCGCTGCCAGGCTGGCGGCCAGCGTCAGCACGAAGATCATTGGCAGATAACGGCCGACGATCATCGCGAGCGCCAGGACGACGTTGAACCATGGGGTGTTTCCAGTGAAGCCGGCGAAGGCGCTGCCGTTACCGGCGACCGAACTGGTAAAGGCGTAGAGCAGCTCCGAAAGGCCGTGCGGTCCGGGGTTGCCCATCGACTTCACGCCCATCGGCAGTGCGATCGACATACCGATACCGACGAGCACCGCGATCGGCGAGGTGAGGACGGACAGGCTCACCAACTTCATCTCGCGCGCCCCGAGCCGCTTTGTCATGAATTCCGGAGTGCGTCCGATCATCAACCCGCCCAGGAATACCGCGAGCAACGCGACGATGAGCAGACCGTAGAGGCCGCTGCCGGCGCCACCGGGGCTGACCTCGCCAAGCATCATGTTGGCCATCAGGACCGCGCCGCCAAGGCTGACGTAGCTGTCATAGGACGAGTTCGCCGCGCCGTCCGCGGATGCAGTCGCGGCCTGCCCAAAGAGTGCGCTGCCGGGAATGCCGAACCGGGTTTCGGTGCCCTCGGTGGCCGATCCGACCGCGGCCGCAACGGTGCCGTGTCCGAACGACTCGCTGAGTCCGATGGCGGCGGCGCCGAGTGCGAAGAGAATCGCTACGACACCCAGGAGCGTCCAGCCTTGGCGCTTGTCACCGCTCATCACCCCGAACATGCGGATGAACGACACCGGAATCAGCAGCATCGCCACGATTTCCACGAGGTTCGATAGAGGTGTCGGATTCTCGAACGGGTGCGCGCTGTTGACGTTGAACGCGCCACCGCCGTCACCGGAGAGCAGTTTGATGGACTCCCACGACGCGACCGGACCACCCAGCAAGGTCTGCGGACCGCCGGCGACGCCGGTGACTTCGCGTGCGGCGTCGAGATTCTGGACCACGCCCAGGACAGCCAACAGAACGGCGGTGAGTAGGGCGAGCGGCAGCAGTATCCGCAGGCAACTGCGCACCAGGTCCACCCAGAAGTTCCCAAGCGCATCGGTCTGGCGGCGCACGATCCCGCGGACGAGTGCAACGGCGACACACATGCCGACCGCGGCGCTGGCGAAGGCCTGAACACCCAGCCCGGTGGACAGACCGAGGTGGCCCAGGGTGGCCTCGCCCGCATAGTTCTGCCAGCTGGTATTCGTGGTGAAGCTGACAGCGGTGTTGAATGCCAGCGCCGGGGTCATCCCAGGATGACCCCAGGGGGAGGGCAGATGTGCCTGCGCCAGCAGCCACCCATACAAAAACAGAATGCCGACCGCGGAGAAGGCCAGGACGGATCCCAGATAACGGGTCCACCGTTGCTCGGTCGACGAGTCCACACCGACCACCCGGTAGATGATCTTCTCCACCCGCCAGTCGGTACCGGCGGTGTAGACCCGGGCCAGGTAGTCACCGAGTGGAACGTGAAGGGCGCCAACGACACCGATGACGACGGCAAGCTGAATCCATGCCGAGGCTCCCCAGTGCTCCACGACCATCGGGCTCCTCCTCGGTGTGCGGCGGGCGGCGCCAGCCGACGGCACAGAGGAATTTTCGCGCCGAGCCCGCCCGTTCCGGGTGCCGTTGACGCAATCCGAACGGTACCGGTGCGTGTCCTTGCGGTTCCTTTACGTCTTCCGGGTCGTCGCCTACCAGGCGGACTTCGATCGGCTCGTCGCACGGGCTTTCGAGAAGATCCGTCGGGCCGCCGACGAGATGCCTGCGGTGATGATCCGCCAACTCGATGCGCTGACGAAGATCATGGATCAAACACCACGCCGCGCGCCAACGGGTCCTAGTCGACCAGGCCGACAGAATTCAGCGCCAATCTGCGCCCGTCGACGACGACCTTGCAGACCGAAATGCCGTCACCGATCAATACCATCGCGTTTTCCTTGCCCTGGAACGCAATCGGGCTGCCTTGAACTGAGACGTGTTCGGGATACCTCGACAGCAGCTCCGATTGGGTGACCAGACCTACGGTGCGTACTCCGCGCGGCGCTCGCACCTCATCACTCCACCAGCATCGAGAACGTAGCCCGAGCGTAAGACACTCGTAAAGAATCAGGGAGTACGCCTATTTATCGCGTTCCGACCGTAGCCGCGGACCTCCGCGAGTGTCAGTCTCGCCATACGGACGAGAGGTTGACCTGATGTCGAACATGTTCCAGTTCCTTGCCATCATGGCCATTCCAGTGGTCTTCTTCCTGACGTGCCGCTACCTCAATCTTCGGGGTGACCGGATCCCTGTCCCGCCCGATCCCGCACTCGACGCGACTGCTGTTGCCGATTCCGCGGGCCGAACCTGCCACGGTGGACCACACGGCGTGTCGCCGACGCGGCGCCCATAACCCGAGAGCTAACGTCTCACTTCGATGTGATGCTGCTCGATGTGATGCTGCTCGATGTGATGCTGCCGAGACGACGGCTGAGTCTGGACCACATTAGACCGGTCAGAGGCGGCCTTCTAACACTTTCGCGTGGGTAACGAGCTGCACGGATGCGGCCCTCCCGCTGTGAGATACGCGGGTGGCGATGTCTCCCCTTGCGCTCACGGGGGGCCGCTGTTCGACTCTGCCGTTGTCGCCGTCATCGCCCACAGGGTTATCACACGCGGCTTCGTGTACCGACACACCCGTCGCCGACAGGCCGTGCCGTTCTCAGTGGCAACGACGGCCCAGGAAGTATCGACGACAGGTCGACCATCGTCGCCGGGGGGTCCACAACTTCGTATCGCGGCGGATCAATATCGCGTAAGTATTCACACAGGTGGTGTCAGAAGTGCGTATGAATCGGTGAATGGAGCTTTCTCTGGCGTAAACCTGAAGGCATGACACTTGTTCTTGATACGCCGGATTGCACTCCACGACTTCACGACTCGATTCAGCTGATGCGAGGTGTCATCTCCAGCGCCGGATACGGTGTGCCTGCCGTAACACTGCACGACCGCGCGTTGGCGGCTTGGGTTCGAGCACAAGGGATCACGGTCACCGCACACGATGACGATGAATTGGACTTGGTGCAGTACAGCGGTATACGACCCACTCAGATCGTGTTTCGATGTGGACCGATGACTGACTCCATCCTCCGGGCAGTGAACCTTGGCGTCTTCCGTTTCGTCGTGTGCACAGAGCACCAGATCGCCCGTTTGAGCCAATGCGCCCAACGGACCAAATACCTCTACCTCGACGAGCACTCGCCGCTGGTGCTGGGGAATCGCCGGCTGAAGGTCATTGGACTACACAGCGACGTTGACGACTCCGGCGGCGTACTGGAATGGGCGTCGGTAGCGGAGCGCCTGCTATGCCGATCGGCGCTTCTGAAGACCTGCGGGTCACCGATACACCGGATCATGCTCAGCGGAGGATCAACTGAGATCTGGTTGAACGACCAAGCGCCGCAATTGACGTCGATCGTGTGCGCTGTCGACGAGGCATTGCGTGAGGGTTGTGAACGGTGGCAACTGCCTCGACCGGCCGTGACGTTGACCCCATCGACCGCTACGGGCAGGGTGATCACCGCGGCGTGAATACCGTTCCGCCGAAGCCGCATCACGTCTGCCGCCTGGTCTGAACACCCTGGCGAGAAGTTCTCTCCACGGTGGAGCGTGCTGCGCCGATTCGTACCCTGACTTGCGATGCCGTGCACGACGATGCGGGCCGGGTGTCCCTGCCGCCGAATAGCCGGACGTGCGTGTTGCCGCCTTGAGAGGGTCACAGCTGAAAGCGGTAACCCATGCCGGCTTCGGTGATCAGGTGCTTCGGGTGGGAGGGGTCGTCCTCGAGCTTGCGCCGCAGCTGCGCCAGATAGACTCGCAGATAGTGTGATTGGTTGGTGTGGGTCGGCCCCCACACCTCCTTGAGCAACTCCTCCTGCCCGACGAGCTTTCCGGGGTTGCGGACCAGGATCTCGAGCATGCCCCATTCGGTGGGTGTCAGATGCACGTTCGCGCCTTGCCGGGTCACCATCTTGGCAGCGAGGTCCACGCTGAAGGCGGCGGTGTGGATGACGGGTTGCGCGGTGTCGGACGCCGCTGCTGCGCCACGGCGGACGGCGGCGCGCAGCCGGGCCAGGAATTCATCCATGCTGAACGGCTTGGTCACGTAGTCGTCGGCGCCGGCATCGAGTGCCTGGACCTTCTCGCTGGGGTCGGTGCGGGCGGAGAGCACGACCACCGGTGCGGTCATCCAGCCGCGCAGCCCTGCGAGCACGTCAATGCCGGACATGTCGGGCAGTCCGAGATCGAGGACCACCACGTCGGGGCGGCGCTCGGCGGCCGCACGCAGTGCAGCGGCGCCACTCGAGGCGGTGATGACGTCATAACCGCGGACCGACAGATTGATCCGCAACGCGCGCAGGATCTGAGGTTCGTCGTCGATCACCAGCACCATCGTCTTGGCCGGGACCGCGGGTGGAGTCACTGCTCGTCCATCTTCGGCGACGCCAGGTCGATGACGACGGTCAGGCCGCCGCCGGGGGTGTCGGTGGCGTGCACCTTGCCGCCCATCGCCTCGACGAAGCCACGTGCCACCGAGAGCCCAAGACCTACTCCGGTGGTGTTGTCGTAATCGCCGAGACGTTGAAACGGCTCGAATACCTGCTCCTCTGTGCCGCGCGCGATCCCCGGGCCCTCGTCGGCGACGTTGAGCAGCACGCGTTCGCCGACCCGCGCCGCGTTGATGCGAATCACGCTGTCAGGCGCATAGCGCAGCGCGTTGTCGATCAGATTGCCCAGCACCCGCTCGAGCAGTCCGCTGTCGGCCATCACGACCGCGTCGTCCACTTCGACCTTGATCCGGGCCAGCCCAGACCGGGCAAAACCAGTGGCGCCCTTGCCGATACCGACGAGTGCGCGTTGCACGGCCTCTTCCAGGTAGACCCGGTTCAGCTGAGGCGAGACGACACCGGCGGCCAGCCGCGACGAATCCAGCAGGTTACCCACCAGTGCGGTGAGTTGATCGATCGATTCCTCGACGGTGGCCAGCAGTTCAGCAGTGTCCTCGGGGGAGAAGCCGACGTCGTCGGCACGCAGGCTCGACACCGCGGCCTTGGCGCCGGCCAAGGGTGTTCGCAGGTCGTGGCTGACTGCCGAGAGCAGGGAGCGACGCAGTTCGTCTGCCTGGGCGATCGCGTGCACCTTGCCTGCTTCTTCGGTGAGCTCGCGTTGCTTGATCAGGCCTGCGGCCTGTCTGGCGACGACGCCGAGCACTCTGCGGTCCCGCGCGGCGAGTTGCTTGCCGGACATCAACATCCAGAATTCGGCGTCGCCGACCTCGATGGCGGTGTCGGCGGAATCTACTGTGATGCAGGGACTTCGGCCGACGCAGGCCACGATCCCGGTCCCGGTTCGCAGGATGCTAACGGCTCGCTGCGAGTACGTTTCGCGTACCCGTTCCAGAAGCGCCTCCAGGTCGGCGCCACGGAGCACCGCGCCCGCGAACAGGGTCAGTAATTCGGCTTCCTGCGAGGCGCGTCGGGCCTCGCGGGTGCGATTGGCCGCGCGGTCCACCAGAACGGCCACGGCGATCGCCATCGCCAGGAGCACGACCTCGGTGACGGCGGCGTCCGGCTCGGCGATGGTGAAGCTGAAGCGAGGCGTGGTGAGGAAGTAGTTGAGCAGCAGCCCCGACAGCAACGCGGACAGGATCGCCGGGGTGACACCGCCCAGCAGGGCGACGACCAACACCCCGACGAAGAACAACGCGCTCTCGCCGCCGATGCTCAGGTAGGGATCCAGGAAGAAGTAGGTGATCGCGCAGATGATGGATGGCACGGCCAGCGCCGCGAGCCAGGACAGCAGGCGTCGTTCCCGCGGCGCGATCGACTTCAGTGAGATGCCGTGACCGGCTTCCTCGTGGGTCACCATGTGCACGTCGATCTTCCCGGAGTGCCGCACGGTGGCGGCGGCGATTCCCTCGTCGAAGATACGGGCCCAGCGGGATCGCCGCGAGATGCCCACTACCAGCTGGGTGGCGTTGATCTCGCGGGCGAAGTCGAGCAGCGCCGCGGAGACGTCGTCGCCGATCACCGCGTGCACGGTGGCCCCCAGGCTCGTCGCGAGTTCGCGCACCTTGCCCATTTGGGGGGCCGACACCCCGGCCAGACCGTCACCGCGGACGACGTGGACGACCATCAATTCAGCGCTGGAGCGCGACGCGATGCGCGAGGCGCGGCGTACCAACGTCTCCGACTCCGCGTCGCCGGTCACGGCGACGACGACGCGTTCACGCGCCTCCCAGGTCTCGGTGATCTTGTTCTCGGCACGGTACTTCGCCAGCGCTGCGTCCACCTGATCGGCAAGCCACAGCAGCGCGAGTTCTCGCAGTGCGGTGAGATTGCCCCGGCGGAAGTAGTTCGACAGCGCCGCGTCGACCTTCTCTGGCGCGTAGACGTTGCCGTGGGACATCCTGCGTCGCAACGCCTCCGGTGTGATGTCGACCAGTTCGATCTGATCGGCACTGCGGACGATGTCGTCCGGCACGGTTTCCTGCTGCTCGATCCCGGTGATCTGCGCGACGACGTCGTTCAGGCTTTCCAAGTGCTGCACGTTGACCGTGGTGATGACGGTGATGCCGGCATCGAGGAGCTCCTCGATGTCCTGCCAACGTTTGGTGTTCCTGCTGCCCGGGGTGTTGGTGTGGGCGAGCTCGTCCACCAGCACCACCTCGGGCCGCCGGGCCAGCACCGCGTCGACGTCCAGTTCGGGAAACCTGCTGCCGCGGTACTCGACGTAGTGCGGCGGGATCATCGTGATGCCCGCGACCATCGCCGCGGTCTTCTTTCGGCCGTGG
>NZ_JAVROT010000590.1:0-4733 GCF_032162605.1 Mycobacterium sp.
GTTTTGGCGCTGCTGGCCAGCCCGCTGGGCAACGGTCTGTTCACTCGTGCCATCGCCCAGAGCCCGGCGCTGCCCCTGATCGCCGACCGCGAGACGCGCGCCCGCCAGGCTGGAGCGTTCATCGAGCGACTCGGAGTCGGCGTCGACGAGGTGAAGTCGCTACCGCAGCGACGGCTCCGGCGGGCCGCGGGTGAACTCCAGTCCGAGAGTGCCGAACATACCCCGACTCTGGCGTACGGGCTGACTCACGGCGTCGAATCGCTGCCGAGACACCCCATCGACGCCGCCAGGGACGGCGCCGTCTCGCCGATACCGTTGATCGTCGGCACCAACAGTCACGAGGCGTCGATGTTCGCGTGGGGAAAGCCGCCGATGCTGCCGACCACCGAGCCCGGCGTCGACTCGTACTTCGCCCGCACGGCACCCGACGCCAAGGATCGCGTGCTCGCCGCGTATCCGGACTATCCGCGGCGCAGTGCCCTGATCGCCATCGGTTCTGACACGATGTTCTGTGCTCCCACCTGGGCGTTCGCCGATGCCTACGCCGTCCACGCGCCGACCTACGTCTACCGGTTCGACCACGCCGCGTGGAGTCTGCGGCTGCTCGGCCTCGGCGCGACCCACGGCAGCGAGATCGTGCACGTGCAGCACAGCTACGGCTCCTACCTGGGTCGTAAGGTCCACCCGCTGGGAAGGCGGGTGCAGCCGTCGGTCGGCAGGCGAATGCAACGGACCTGGCTGAACTTCGCGACCTCCGGGCTCGGCGACGACTGGCCCCGGTACGACGCCGAGAGGCGTCGCACCCGCGTCATCAGGTCGGCTCGCGACGAGACCGTGGAGGACCCCGACCGCGACAGGCGGTCGGCCTGGGAAGGCCTGTACTGACCTGCGATCACGTGGTTGCGAAAAACGTCGTACTGCAGACGTTTCCGCGCATGCTGACCATGCGGGTGGTTCCGACGTCGCGCGGCTCGGGACTGGTCCACACCACGTTGGTGATGACCGTCGCCCAGTGCCGCCATGACTCGGCGTCGCCCAGCACCTCGAAGATCTGCTCGGGAGTGATCGTCAGGTCGACGGTGCTGACGAAGCGGAACGGCGCGTGAGCGATGAAGTCCAGGTCGACCAGTTCGCCGGGATGGGTCTTGGCCACGAGTAGCCACCCTATGGCGTGGTGTCTACTCGGCTGCGTCAGCCGGGTCCGTCGCTCGCCGCCGCGAGTAACGGCACCACGAGGTCGCTGATGGGCGTCGCGAGCCCGTGCTCGGCACCCTTGCGGGCGATGACGCCGTTGCGGACGTCCCACTCCAGCGGTCTGCCCAGCTCGCGATCGGTCAGAATCGACGTCGTCAGGTCCTGTGCCACGCCGGTGAACATGCCGATGACGTCATCGATCACGCCGTCGAGTGGGCGCCCTCGGCCCGCGCAACGGCGAGCCCCTCGGCCAGATAGGCACGGGCAAGGGCGGCGACGTCGTCGCGTAGGTACATGCCCGACTTGCGGCCCGTCAGCACCATCAGGCCTGCCACGGCGTTGGTCAACAGCTTGCGCCAGGCATCGTCGGCGAATACGGGAGCGCACTCCACCGTCAGCGACGGCCCACGCAACACGTCGGCAAGACGGCGTGCGGCCTCGTCGTCGGGCAGTACCAGGCGCACGGGCGTCCGCAACCGCACCCAGCCCTCATGCTGTGTCTGGGCCGAGAACCACACCGCGCACGGCACGACAGTGGCGGACACGCAGTACCCGCCCACGCGCTCGACTTGCTCAACGCCGTTCTGCAGGACGCACACCACCGTGTTCTGGTCGCACAGTCGCTCGAGCCAGGTCGCCGCCGCTGCGTTCTGGGTGTCCTTGACCGCGACCATCACCACGTCGACCGGACCATCGATCGTCTCGGGGTCGGTGCGCACCGCGTCGGGCAGCACGATTGGTTCGCCGTCCAAGACGTCGGGGTCCGGTCTTACCTCGATGGAATCGCGGGCGGTGCGCCCGCAGACGACCACCCGATGGCCTGCGGCGTGCAACAACGCCGCGACCGTCGAACCGATGGCGCCGGGGCCGACGACGGCGATGGAGGTTGCCATTGGTGCCAAAGCTACCGCCGCAACCCCACCACTACACTGTGGCAGTCCTCTCGTCAGGCAATTCCCAGGGAGTTTTCGTGTTGCGCAGTCATGCCGCCGGTTCGTTGCGGTCCACCGATGCCGGGCAGACGGTGACGCTAGCCGGCTGGGTGGCGCGCCGGCGTGACCACGGCGGCGTCATCTTCATCGACCTGCGCGACGCCTCCGGGGTGGCGCAGGTGGTGTTCCGCGACGCCGAGGTCCTGGCTCAGGCACACCGCCTGAGGGCCGAGTTCTGCGTCGCCGTCACCGGTGTCGTCGAGACCCGGCCGGAGGGCAACGCCAACGCCGACATCGCCACCGGAGACATCGAGGTCAACGTGACGTCTCTGACCGTGCTGAGCGAGTGCGCGCCGCTGCCGTTCCAGCTCGACGAGACCGCGGGGGAGGAGGCGCGCCTCAAGTACCGCTACCTCGATCTGCGGCGCGAAGGGCCGGGTAACGCAATTCGGTTGCGCTCCAAGGTGAATGCCGCTGCCCGTGGCGTTCTGGCCGAGCACGACTTCGTCGAGATCGAGACGCCGACGCTCACCCGCTCGACGCCGGAGGGGGCCAGGGACTTCCTGGTGCCCGCGCGGCTGCAGCCGGGCTCGTTCTACGCACTGCCGCAGAGCCCGCAGCTGTTCAAGCAGTTGCTGATGGTGGCTGGCATGGAGCGGTACTACCAGATCGCGCGCTGCTACCGCGACGAGGACTTCCGCGCCGACCGTCAACCCGAGTTCACCCAGCTCGACATCGAGATGAGCTTCGTCGACGCCGACGACGTGATCGCGGTCTCCGAGCAGGTACTTCGGTCGCTGTGGGCGCTCATCGGGTACGAGTTGCCGGCGCCGATCCCGCGCATCACCTACGCGGACGCCATGCGCCGGTTCGGTTCCGACAAGCCCGACCTCCGCTTCGGCCTCGAACTCGTCGACTGCACGGAGTACTTCTCCGACACCACCTTCCGGGTGTTCCAGGCGCCGCACGTCGGTGCCGTCGTCATGCCGGGCGGCGCGTCTCAGCCGCGGCGCACGCTCGACGGGTGGCAGGAGTTCGCCAAGCAACGCGGGCACAAGGGCCTGGCCTACGTGCTCCTGGCCGAGGACGGCACGCTCGGTGGGCCGGTGGCCAAGAACCTGACCGACGCCGAACGCGACGGCCTGGCCGCGCACGTCGGCGCGAAGGCGGGGGACTGCATCTTCTTCGCGGCGGGACCGGTGAAGTCGGCACGGGCACTGCTCGGTGCGACGCGGATCGAGGTCGCCAAGCGCCTCGACATGATCGACCCAACGGCGTGGGCGTTCACCTGGGTCGTCGACTGGCCGCTGTTCGAGCCCGCCGACGATGCCACGGCGTCCGGCGACGTCGCCGTCGGATCGGGTGCGTGGACGGCCGTCCACCATGCGTTCACGTCGCCCATGCCGGAATCGGAGGCGACGTTCGACACCGATCCGGGTAGTGCGCTGGCGAATGCGTACGACATCGTCTGCAACGGCAACGAGATCGGCGGTGGTTCGATTCGCATCCACCGGCGCGACGTCCAGGAGCGGGTCTTCGCGATGATGGGAATCGACCACGCCGAAGCGCAGGACAAGTTCGGATTCCTGTTGGACGCGTTCACCTTCGGCGCGCCACCGCACGGCGGCATCGCCTTCGGCTGGGACCGCATCACCGCGCTGCTCGCACGCACCGACTCCATCCGCGAGGTGATCGCCTTCCCGAAGTCCGGCGGCGGCGTCGACCCGCTGACCGATGCGCCCGCGCCGATCACAGCGCAGCAGCGCAAGGAGTCGGGGATAGACGCCAAGCCGCAGGGGTCTGGACGGGTCTTGACGACGGACTAGCCGCCGTCTCGTAGGGAAGCGCGCTCGGCGAGCCCCGTGAAGAGCGATCGTTGCCTGGCCGGCGGCGGGCCAAGGGGTGTAACCACCCGCGGTCCGCGCGCCCGTTCGTCCTGTCGATCGAACTTCGCACCTGTGCGCTTTGGGCCGGGAATTTGGCTTGACGGGCAACCGCGCGTGCTACACATGTCGAATCCCCCTCCGAATCGACCGGTTCACTCATGCTATTGACTGAACGGTCAAACCGCACCCGGGTCTCACTTCAGGTGAGAGTCCGGAATAGATGCCGAGCAGGGGAGGCTGGACCAGTCATGGGTGAATTCGAAGAGATCGACAAAGGGAAACTCGTGACCGACGCCAATGCGCTCGATGACTTCAACCGCGGGATCGTCGAGGAATTCCGCGCCAACGGCGGCACGGTCGGCGGCCCGTTCGAGGGCGGCAACCTGCTGCTGCTGCACACCACCGGCGCCAAGTCGGGCCAGCCGTGGCTCTCGCCGCTGGCCTACCTGACCGTTGAAGACAAGTTGCTGATCGTCGGGTCCTACGCGGGCGCGCCGAAGAACCCCGCCTGGGTGCACAACCTGCGCTCCAACTCCAAGGCGCACATCGAGGTCGGCACCGAGTCCTATGACGTCACGGTCCGCGAACTGCCGCACGACGAACGGGACGCGACGTACCCGAAGATCACCGAGGTCGCACCGGTGTTCGCCGAGTACCAGGCCAACACCACGCGGACGATCCCGCTGTTCGAACTGACCCGGGCCTAGTTCGCGGGTTCGGC
>NZ_JAVROT010000591.1:0-8608 GCF_032162605.1 Mycobacterium sp.
CGTTGTCGTTGGACACCACGATGGTGAGGCTCTTGGGCGTCGGCTCGGTGGGCCCGATCAACAGACCGGAGCTGTCGTGGACGAAGGTCAGATCGCCGATCAGTGCGATCGTGCGCGGAACATGGTCGCCGCCGGAGCGCTCGTGGGCCAGCGCTGCGCCGATCGCCGTCGACACCGTACCGTCGATCCCCGCGACCCCGCGGTTGGAGCGCACCTGGATGCCCTTGGCGTTCAGACCGACCAGCGCTGCGTCGCGCACGGGATTGGACGCTCCCAGGACCAGCTGATCACCGTCGCGCAGCTCGTCGGCGACCGCCGCCGCCACGTGCAGGCCCGTCGTCAGGGGATGCGCCTTCAGTTGGACGCGCACCGCCTCGACGGCGTGGGCGTTGGCGTCGGCGCAGCGGCGCAGCCACGCCGGATCGGGCGTCCCTGCGGTCACCGCGCGGGTACCGGTGGCCTGCGAGTTGCCTGACACGTCCGGCCAGCGCGGGCCGGTGGTGAGCGCGAAGACCGGCACCGACGGGTCGGCCAGCAGCGTCGACACCGGCCGGTGCAGCGTCGGGCGGCCCAGCATGATGACCTGCTGGGGCCTGAGCGTCGACAGCGCCAGCGGGTGCAGCGGGTTCGCTGCCGGTGGCGCGGTCGGCTCGGCGACGGTCGGCAGCCCGGCCAGGTTCGGGTGTACGCCTGCGCCGTGCCCGGCGATCACGACGGTGTCCGGGGTGAGGTCGATGTCCAGCGGCTGATCGAAGGTCACCGGCGGCGTGTAGGTCCACGGACGGCCGCCTGGCCTGCCTGCAGGGGCGTAGTCACCCGTGCCGTCCACGCCGGGCACCAACGGGTCGCGCAACGGTATGTCGAACTGCACCGGACCCGCGTTGGCCGTGCGAGAACCCGTGGCGGCCGCGAGAACTCGGCACGTCGCGGAGCGCCACTGCGCATTGAGGGCGGCCATCTTCTCGGAGGCCCCCTCGGCCAATCCGAGGCTGATGGTGGCGCGAACCTGGGCGCCGAAGTAGCCGAGCTGCTCCATCGTCTGGTTGGCACCGGTGCCGAGCAGATCGTAGGGCCGGTTGGCGCTGAGCACTACCAACGGCACGCGGGCGTAATTGGCCTCGGCGACGGCGGGCCCCAGGTTGGCCACGGCCGTGCCCGACGTCATGGCCACACAGACGGGCGAGCCCGCAGCGACCGCCAGCCCGATCGCAAGGTATCCCGCGGTGCGCTCGTCGATGCGGACGTGCAGCCGAAGGCGCCCGGCACGGTCGGCGTCGTGCAGAGCGAACGCCAGCGGTGCATTGCGAGAACCCGGGCACAGGACGACGTCGCGGACACCACCGCGAATGAGTTCGTCGACGACGATGCGCGCCTGTGTCGTCGAAGGGTTCAAGCGTTCCGCCACGTAAACAACTGTGTCATACTCCTGCGCCGAAGAATTCGAGCACGGCGGCGTTCACGGCGTCCGGCCGCTCGAGGAATCCGAGGTGCCCCGTATCGGGTATCTGCAGGTAGCGGCCGTTCGGCAAGGCGTCGGCGACCTCCCGACCGAGGTGCGGTGGCAGCACCAGGTCGTCGGCGAACCCGATCACCATGACCGGCGCCGTGATGTTCTGGTAAGCAGGCAGCCGATTGCCCTCCGGCGAGATTCTGAGCTGGCTGCGCAACCCGGGGGTCGGCTTGACCGGCCACACGGTGAACATGTCGATCCAGTCGCGAACGGCTTGCTCGTCGTTCAGCGTCTTCGGCGAGAAGTTCTCCAGCAGTCGCACCTTCGCGCCGAATTTCGGGGGGAGCTCGACCCCTGCCTCACGGAGTTCGAACTCCGCGGAGCGGAAGAAGTCGCGCGTGTAGTCCTCCCGCCCACGGGTGGCCATCAGCGCCGCCGCGGACACCAGGTCGGGCCGGGCCAGCATCAGCTCCTGGGCGATGAACGATCCCATCGACACCGAGACGATCCGGACCGGGCCGGCGTCGAGCTTCTCGATGAGCTTCGCGGTGTCGAAGACCACCTGCTCGGTGGTGAAGCCCTGGGCCTTCTCAGTGGCGCCGATGCCGCGATTGTCGAATGTGATCACCCGATAGCCCGCCCGCTGGAACGCCGGAACCTGGTGCAGGTGCCACGTTCGGCCTGCGCCTCCCTGGCCCGCGATGAACAGGACGGGCTCCCCCGAGCCGCGGTCGTCGTACGCCAGATTCACCCAGCCGACCCTACTTGCAGCGATTCGAGGTGTCCCAACGGCGCTGAACCGGAGCCCGGACACCGACCCGAACGACGTCCCATGCGCGTTTTCTGCGCCATGGTCGTTGATCGGTGGACGAGGCCACGAATCACGACCGTGGTGCAGAAAAATGGCCATAGCGTCCAGGTCGTAGATCGCCGGAGAGAGCCGCCGGCTTCGCTAGTGCGACGGCGTGGGTTCGCGACGCTTCCTGCCGCGGCCTCGGGCCGCGCGGATCGCCTGGTCCCACAGCAGCAGCGTGGTGGCCTTCAACTGCGCCGGCTTCATCAGGTCCTTCGACAACATCGCGGTGGCAGAGGCCTTGGTGGCCGCCGACGCCTTGGACAGGTGGCCGGAGTCGAACGGCGGCTGCGGGTCGTATTCGATGGCCAACTGGATGGCCCTGGCCTTGGCCTCGCCGCCGATCTGGCCGGCCAGCCACATCCCTAGGTCGATGCCCGCGGAGACGCCGGCGCCCGTCACGATCTTGTTTTCCGATGAGCTCTCCGAGAAGACGATCCGCTCATCGCTCACCGGTGTCACGCCGAACGCCTTCAACGTCGGCACGGCCATCCAGTGCGACGTCGCGCGCTTGCCCTCGAGCAGACCGGCGGCGGCCAGGATCACCGATCCGGAACACACCGACGCCGTCCACGTCGCGCTGGCGTGAACCTGACGCACCCACGCGAGGAGCTTCTCGTCGCGGGCGTGCTCGAAGGTCGTCATCCCGCCCGGTACGAGGACGACGTCGGGCGACGGTGTTTCGTCGAACGAGTGCGTGGCGCCGACGACGAGCGTGCCGGAGTCCGCGGTGACTGGCCCCGGCTCGTGCCACACGAAGCGGACGTCCGCGTCGGGCAGGTTGTGCAGCACCTCGTAGGGGCCGATGAAGTCCAGGGCGGTGAAGCCGGGGTACAGCACGATGGCGATCTGCATGATGACTCCTCTAGGCGAACGTCTTGCGGTACTGGTCGGGCGAGATGCCCATGCGTCGAACGAAGTTGCGCCGCATGGTTTCCGCCGTGCCGAAGCCGTACCGCCCGGCGATGGCGGTGACGGTGTCGTCGGTCTCCTCGAGCTGCCTGCGCGCCGCTTCGGTGCGCACCCGCTCGACGTACGTCCCCGGCGCTTCGCCCACCTCGTCGGTGAACACGCGGGTGAAGTGGCGGGGACTCATGGCCGCACGGCGGGCGAGATCGGAGACGCTGTGTGGCCCAGCGGGTTCGGTTTCGATGGCCTCCTGCACGCTCCGGATCGGTGCGCGCTTGGCCCGCGGCATCCACACCGGCGCGGCGAACTGCGTCTGCCCGCCGGGCCTGCGGAGGTAAAGCACCAACCAGCGGGCCACCGTCTGCGCGACCTCGGTGCCGTAGTCGTCCTCGACGAGCGACAAGCCGAGGTCGATGCCCGCCGTGACACCGGCCGCCGTCCACGTCTTTGGCGAGCTCCGCAGGAAGATGGGCTCGGGATCCACTGTGATGGAGGGGAATTCGGCTGCCAGCTGGCTGGCATACGCCCAGTGCGTGGTCGCGCGGCAACCGTCGAGGAGACCGGCCTGTGCGGCCAGGAACGCGCCCGTGCACACGCTGACGACCCTGCGGGCGTTGGGCGCGGCCGCCCGGATCCACCCGATGAGCTCGGAGTCGCGCCGCGCCGCATCGGTGCCGAAGCCTCCGGGCAGCACGACCGTGTCGCATGCCTGCGTCGGGTCCGGCAGCGGTCTCGCCACGATTTCCAGCCCGGTGCCCGTCTTGGCGGACTGCCCGTCGGCGGAGACGATCGTCACCTCGTAGCCGTCGTCGTGACGACCCTGTCCGGCAAGGCACAGCGTGGCACCGGTGAAGACCTCGAACGGGCCGACCAGGTCGAGGGCTTGCACACCCTGGAACCCGACGAGCACCACCGACCGCTTCACACCACCCAGTGTTGGGGACCGCCGCCATGGCGTCCATGCCATGCACCCCTCGGATCAGGACATCAGAGTTTCTTGAGCCGGTGCACGATCCTGGTGAACGCGGGCATCGCGGCCATGGCGTTGCGCAGGCTGCGCTGCATCGGGGTCATGTTGGCCAGCACGATGTAGCGAAGACCCTGGTCACGCCATGCGGAGGCTTGTTCGACGACTTCGTCCGGTGTGCCGTTGAGGACCATCTCACGAATGACGCTGTCCGGAACGCCCTTGATGTGCGACAACACCGTCTGCTCGTCCATGTCCTGCGGGAGGATGTCCTGCGCGCCACCGAATCCGACGCCAAGTGGATGCTGCGCACCGTGCATGGCGTAGAACTCGTCGGACGCCAGCAACCCGCCCGCCCTGATCATTTCCGACCCAAGCGCCTCGTCGACCTCGCTGCGACTGCGACCGGTCACAACGGGAATCCACATGGCGGGCGTGATGGCCATGGGATCGCGGCCCGCGTCCGAAGCGGCGGTGCGCACCACCCCCAGCCGTCGCGCGTACTCCTGCGGCGAATGCGGGAGGGCAGGGAAGAAGCCGTCGGCGTAGCGCCCGGCGGCGCGCAGCATGCGGGGCCCGTGGGCGGCGATCCAAATCTCGGGCCACTGGCCGCGGTAGGGCGGCAGGTCGAACAGCGCGTTGCGCAATGGGAAGTACGGCGAATCGCGATTGACCAATTGGCCTTTGGAGTCCCAAAGTGCACGGATGGTGGCCATGGCCTCCTCGAACCGCGCCACCGGTTTGGACCAGTCGACTCCGTAGGGTTCGTTGCCTTCGCGCTCGCCGGTACCGATGCCAAGAATGGCCCGCCCCTTGGTGAGGAGATGCAGGGTCGCGGCGGCCTGCGCGGTGACGGCCGGATTGCGCCGACCTGTGTCGGTGACGCCGACGCCGAGACGCAACCGAGCCACGCGATTGCGCGCGGCGAGGTGGCCGAGCATCGTCCACGGCTCCAGATATGCGTCCGCGGTCGGCAGGATCTTCGCCGCGCCGCAGTACTTCGGTTGCCACAACGAACGCGGAAACAGCGAATTCAGGTGATCGGGGACCCAGAACGAGTCGACGCGACTCGCCACCGCCCCGAGATACGACGCCCTCGTGAAACTGTCCACCGCAGGCCGCGCTGCGACGAGCCCATCCATCAGACCGACACGAAATCCACCCATTTTGACCCCCCAGTCAAATCCCAGGCTTCAGTGTGCCAATACGCGGCTACAAGATCAATGGGTGGCACGCCCTGATCCGGTCGACCCACCACTGCCGCCGCACGGGCACGGCGGCCAGCGCCGACAGCCGTGCGGGGTCTGGGACGACGGGCCCGACGCGCAGCCTGCCGTCGTCGGGGACGACCGGCTCGGTGACGTCCTCGACGAACAGTCCCCCGGTGCCAAGCCCGCAGGCGTATCGAAGTTCGGGCAGGCACGCGGCGGCCAGCAGCCCCCTCGACATGCCGACGGCGGAATCCAGGGCGCTGGACACGACGATGGGGATGTCGATCTGCCTTGCGATGGCCAGCAGCCGCGTCACTCCACCGAGCGGCGCGACCTTCACCACCGCGACGTCGGCCGCCTTCGACCGCATGACGAAGAGCGGGTCGTCGGCCTTGCGGATGCTCTCGTCCGCGGCCACCGGCACGTCGACGAGACGGCGCAGCTCCGCCAGTTCCGGCACCGTCGCGCAGGGCTGTTCGAGGTACTCCAGCGGTCCGTCCGCGGTCAGCGCCGCGCAGGCGGCGGCAGCGTCGGCGACGGTCCAGCCGCCATTGGCGTCCACCCGCACCACGGGAACCAACTCGCGCACCGCGTTCACCCTGGCGACGTCGTCGGCCAGCGTCTGGCCCGGCTCGGCGACCTTCACCTTGGCCGTGCGCGCGCCGGGAAAGCGGGCCAGGACCTCGGGCACTTGCGACGCCGGGACCGCGGGCACCGTCGCGTTGATCGGGATCCAGTCGCGCAAGGGTGACGGCGGTTCAACGTACGCCGCCTCGACGCCCGACGCCAGCCAGTGCGCGGCCTCGGCGGGGCCGTACTCTCCGAAGGCGCCGAACTCACCCCAGCCCGCGGGGCCGTCGAACAGCGCGACCTCCCGAACGTCGATACCGCGGAAGCGAACCCGCATCGGCAGAGCGACGACGTGCAGACGGTCGAGCAGGTCGTCCAGGGCAGGCGTCACGTGTCCATCCTGCCCCGTCAGACGGTCGCCCGGTCGCGCCCCTCCCAGTACTGCTTGCGCAGATCCTTCTTCATGATCTTGCCCGTGGGGTTGCGCGGCAGCGCATCGACGACGTCGACGGTCTTCGGGCACTTGTAGGCGGCCAGATGCTCACGCGCCCAAGCGATCAGGTCCTTGTCCGAGACCTCGCCCTCGAGCGCGACGACCGCCTTCACCGACTCGCCCCACTTTTCGTCGGGGACGCCGATCACGGCCACCTCCGCCACGGCCGGGTGTTCGGCCAGCACGCGCTCCACTTCGATCGAGTAGATGTTCTCGCCGCCGGAGATGATCATGTCCTTGAGCCGGTCTTCGACGAAGATGTAGCCGTCCTCGTCGACCCTGCCGATGTCGCCCGTGCGGAACCACCCGTCCTCGGTGATCGCCTCGGACGTCGCGTCGGGGCGGTTGAGGTAGCCCTTCATCAATTGCGGTGACCGGAACCACAATTCGCCCTGCTTGCCGGCGGCCACCTCCTCGCACGTGTCGGGGTCGACCACCCGCACCTCGGCGTTGGGCACCAACGTCCCTGCGCTGGAGAGCCTCTCGGGATGCTCGGTGTCGCGATGCGCATCCGGCAAAAGGTGGCTTATGACGCCGCAGAGTTCGGTGAGCCCGTAGGCCTGGATGAAGTCGGTGTTCGGCCAGGCCTCCAGAGCCGCACGCAGCAACGGCAACGGCATCGGGGACGCGCCGTAGGAGTACGTCTTGAGGGCGCCGAACAGTTTGACGGCGTCCTCCCCCGAATCCAGCACCTTCGCCAATACGGCGGGCACCAGGAACGTGCGGTTGGCGCCCTTCAGGATCGCCCCCGCCAGAGCCGCGCCGTCGACGTCGCGCGTCACGATGCTCGGTACCCCGTTGTGGATGCCCAGTTGGGCGTAGGACGAACCGCCGACGTGGAACAGGGGCATCGACACCATGTTCTTGTCACCCTCGTCGAACTCGAAGCCCTCCTGCCCGTTGACCGTGTGCGCGATGAGATTGGCGTGGGTCAGCGCCACGCCCTTGGGCCGCCCGGTGGTGCCAGACGAGTACATGATGATGCAGACGTCGTCAGATTCGACCTCAGGCGAGCGGTCGACCGGCGTTGCCGCTTCGAGCATCGCCTCGTACTCGTCGCCGTCGTCCCCATTGGGGGTCAGCTCGATGACGTGTTCGACGCCTCCCAGCTTGTCGCGAATCTTGTCGATCGACGGCTTGAGGTCGGCACCGACGACCAGCAGCTTGGCGCCGGAATCGTTGAGGACGTATTCCATTTCGTCGGCGGCGAGCCTGAAGTTGATGATCGCGCTGGCCGCCCCGAGCGAGGCGGCAGCGAGCGTCAGCTCCAGGCAGGCGGGGTGGTTCTTGTCGAGGAAGGCGACGACGTCGCCGCGCTTGACGCCTCGTTCGGCCAGTGCGCCCGCGAGCCTGCGGATGCGGTCGTCCCACTGCGCCCACGTCCACCTGCGCTCGAAATAGATGACGGCTTCCGCGTCGGGTTGGGTCTGCGCCCAGTGGGCCGTGCGCTCGTCGAGGTATCGGGGATCAGGCAGGTCGGACATGTTGCGAGCGTGCCACGACGAAGGCCACCGTCAGTCGGATTTGGCAAACACGCGACGACCCGCGAGGTAGGTCGCGCGCACCTCCAGGTCCGCGATGTCCTCGGGCGGCACCGACCTCGGGTCCGCGGAGAGCACCACGAGGTCTGCGTACTTGCCCACCTCCAGCGAGCCGATGACGTCGTCGGAGAACAACTGCCACGCCGCGTCCAGCGTCTGCGCGCGGATGGCCTGCTCGACCGTCAGCCGCTCCTCCGGGGCCAACACCTTGCCACTTGGCGCGATGCGGGTGGCCGCGACGCTGATGTTGCGCAGCGGTTCCTCTGGCGTGACGGGCGGATCGTTGTGCAACGAGATGCGCATCCCGGTGGCCGCGGCCGACCCGGCGGGCATCCACCGCGAACCGTGCTCTTGGCCGAAGAGTCCGTCGACGAGGATGTCCCCCCAGTAGTGGAGCTGGTCGACGAAGATGCTGCACGTGACGCCCATGGCGTGGGCGCGCTGCAACTGCGCATTCGAGATGGCGCCGACGTGTTCGAGCCGCAGCCGGTGATCGTCGCGCGGGTTCGCTTGCAGCGCTTGCTCATACACGTCGAGAATGGTGTCAACCCCGGCGTCGCCCTGCACGTGGCACGCCATCTGCCAGCCCAGCGGATAGTAGGCGTCGACGATCT
>NZ_JAVROT010000592.1:0-48263 GCF_032162605.1 Mycobacterium sp.
TCTCGATGCCGGAACCCGAGGGGCCGGGTGTGGTCGAAGAGGTGCTGAAGAGCTCGGCGTTCAAGAGCTTCATCCGGTCTGCGGCCACCGTGGCGGGCCGTGAGATCACCCGCAGCGTGTTCGGCACCAGCACGCGACGCCGCCGCTAGCGGTCTCTACGCCGAAATAGCATTCCCTGTCGTTGAGCCCCGCGCTCAACGACAGGGAATGCTATTTCGGCGAGCTGGGAGGTCTACTCGCCACCGAGCTTCTTGTAGACCGCGCCGACGATGGGCGTCACGATGGACCGCGGCGCGTAACCGCTCGCCACCGACATCGCCTTGGACGTCACCCCCGGAACGACGCGCATCTTGTTGCGCTCCAACCCATCCAGCGACAGCTTCGCGGTGTGTTCGGTCGAGATCCACAGGAAGTCCGGAATCAGCTTCTCGACGAGGGACTGCTCGTCCGGATTGGGCAGCTCGGTGCGCACCGGTCCCGGCGCCAGCACGGTGACGTGGATTCCGTGTGGCTTCACCTCGCCACGCAGCGACTCGCTGAAGGTGTTCACGAACGCCTTGGACGCGGCGTAGGTCGCGTTGTTGGGGATGGGCGAGTTGCCAGCCACGGACCCCGAGACGAGGATCCCGCCCGCGCGGCGCTTCACCATTCCCGGCAGCACCGCGAGCACGAGGTCGTGCACGCCGAGGACGTTGAGCTGAACCTGAGTCTTCTCGCCGTCGACGTCGAGGTCGACCACGGCGCCGAATGTGGCCGTTCCCGCGTTGGCGCAGAGGATGGAGACGTTGCGCTGCGCGAGCTCGGAGCAGAACTCGGCGCGTTGCGTGGGGTCGACCAGGTCTACGGGGCGCACCTCGACGGTGACGCCGTAGCGTTGGGTCAAGCGATCCGCCAGCGAGGTGAGTACGTCTCCCCGGCGGGCGGTGATGATGAGGTGGTGCCCGCGGGCAGCGAGTTCGGTGGCCAATGCCTCACCGATGTTCTGCGAGGCGCCGGTGACGACGGCGCGTGCGTCGGGACTGGGAGCGGGTACGGCCATGGGCACAATCGTAGGGACCAATAGAGTGCGTTCATGACCAGCCCCGTGACGGTTCCTCGAACCGCGGCGAGGTCCCGGGTCGTCGCGTGGGCGTTGTGGGACTGCGGCGCCACGGGCGTGAACGCGATCGTCGTCACGTTCGTCTACTCGGTCTACCTCACCCAACAGGTCGGGGCGGGACTGCCGGGGCCGACGACGCCCGCGAGCTGGCTCGGCCGGGTGCTGACCATCGCGGGCGTGTTCGTCGCGCTGCTGGCCCCGGCGACGGGGGTTCTCGTCGACGCGCCGCACCGCCGCCGCACCGTGTTGGCCGTCCTGACCGGAGTAGTGGTGGCGTTGACGTCCGCGATGAGCCTCATTCGCGCCGACTACCACTACCTGTGGCCTGGCTTGGTGCTGCTTGCGTGCACCGCGGCCTTCAGTGATCTGGCCACGGTTCCATACAACGCCATGCTGCGGCAGCTCTCCACGGCCGAGACGTCCGGGCGGATCTCCGGATTCGGTTCAGCGGCAGGTTACTTCGGCAGTGTCGGGCTGTTGGTCATCGTGTATCTGGGCTTCATCGCCGGTGACGGCGATACCCGCGGGGTGTTGTCGATTGCCCATGACGACGGCCAGAACGTCCGAGCCGCGATGCTTCTGACGGCTGCGTGGTTCACCTTGTTCGCGCTCCCGCTTCTCATCTCGGCCCGAACCCTCGACACGGAAGAACGCCCGCCTGCCGTTGGCATCCTCGGCGCCTATCGCGCGCTCTGGGTCGAGGTGAAGGGGGAATGGCGTCGCGACCATCACGTCGTGTACTACCTGCTGGCCAGTGCGGTCTTCCGCGATGGGCTCACGGGCGTGTTCTCGTTCGGCGCCGTCGTTGGCGTGACGGTGTACGGGGTGTCGTCGGCCGACGTGTTGCTGTTCGGCGTCTGCGCATGCGTGATCGCCGCGGTGGGTGCGGTCGTCGGCGGTCTTCTCGACGACCGCATCGGCTCCAAGCCCGTCATCGTCGGCTCACTGAGCGCGATGGTCGTCGTGGGAGTCGTCCTGCTGAATCTCTCGGGCGCCGTGGCCTTCTGGATCTGCGGGCTGCTGTTGTGCCTCTTCATCGGGCCTACCCAGTCCTCGGCGCGGACGATGATGCTGCGGATGTCGACCGAAGGCAAGGAGGGCGTGGCGTTCGGTCTATACACGACCACCGGCCGGGCCGTGTCGTTCCTCGCGCCGCTGTTGTTCTTCACCTACATCGACGTGTTCGGCAGCGACCGTGCGGGCCTGGCAGGCCTGGTCACCGTGCTGGTGATGGGACTGGTGGCCATCGTCGGGGTGCGCGTGCCGAGCCGCTCGAGCTAGCGCGTCCCCAGCGACGTGCACAACGTCAGGCCGGTGCCGGTGTTCTGCTGTGTCTCGGCGCCGTCGATCGTGATGGAGCAGGTGATCGGGCGACCGACGTTGACGATGCTGACGCTCGCCGAGCTGTTGGCCGCTCCGGTGAGCTGAACTTCCTTGTTCCACGGCAGCAGGACGTTGAACTCGGTCTGCAGGACGCCGCCACTGTCGAGGTACAGGATGCTTATCGCGCGGCCCTCGCCCGCGACCGAGTAGACGACCGTGTGGGTGCGGCTCGGGTCGGTTTGATCCGGCGGCAGAGCGGTGGTGGACGTCGTGGGCGCGGGAGTCGACGTCCGCGTGGTGGTCGGCGCGCGTGTGCTGGTCGACGGTTTGGTCGCGGTCGGTTCGATCGGAGTCTGCGGGGGTGCCACGACGGTGTCCTGCTGCGAACTGTTGACGATGACGAGGCCGATGACCAATCCGAGGACGATAAGCAGCGCCGTCGCCGCGAGGAGCCAGAGCCAGCGCCGCGGATTGGGGCCGCCGGGTTTCGGCGGCTCGGGAGGCGTCCCGCCGGGCGGGTTGGGCGCTCCGTACTGAGCCCCCGAATGGGGGTCCCAGCCATACGGGGAGTACGCAGGCAACTGTTCGGTGGGTTTGGGCCCATCGGGTGCCTGGTAGGTCGGTTGGTACGGCGATTGCTGGCCGTACGTCGCGCCGGGGTAGGCGGGGTAGTTATAGGTACCGGGGTGCTCTTGGCCCCACCCGTCGCGGCGTGATGGATCCGTCATGTCCACCTCATGTCTGCAGGGTACCTGCGCAGCGGACGGGGGCACCGTGCCCGCTTCCGCGTGACGGCGGATCTTCGCTGGCGGGTTTATCGCAATTGTCCGTCGGGTAAGCAGTGCCAACGCCGTCGTGGCGGACTAGGGACATGGAGGTCCAGCATGCGAGGTAGCGGAATCATAGGCACGATCGTGCTCGTCTGGTTGCTGATCGGAGTCTTCGCCGCGTACCAGCGGGACTATTTCAAGACTGCTGAAACCAATTGTGCAACAGCAGGAACCATTGCCTTGACGGTGGTCGCGGGGCCGCTGAACTACGCGGGTGCAAACCCGAAGGTGGCGAACTGCAACGTCAACGTCCCGCAGCCCAGCAAGTAATCGAGTAGGAGTCGACATGATCGCCCTGGGAGTAATTCTTCTTATCCTGGGACTTGTCTTCGGAGTCCCGATTTTGACCTACATAGGCGTCGTCGCGCTCGTCATCGGCGCGGTGTTCTGGTTGCTCGGAGCCGCAGGCCACGCCGTCGGCGGACGGCGCGTCTGGTACTAGACGGGGCGGGCTGAGACGAGGGCCGCGACGGTCATCGCCCTCAACACGGCCCGCGAGGACTCCGACACCGTCCCCGGCTTGACGCTGTGCGGGGTGGAGTTGAGCAGTCCGAACGTGGCGTGCGCCATCAGTCTCGCGTCGTTCTCGCCGAGTTCGTTCGACAGTCTGCGGAGCACGCCGACCCAGATCTCGACGTACTGTCGTTGCGCCCGGCGGACCTGACGCTTGGCGGCAACCGGCAGATGTGCGAGGTCACGGTCCTGAATGCGGATGAGATCGGGTTCGGAGAAGACGAAGTCGAGGTGGAAGTCGATCAGGTCGTCGAGTGCCACCGCGGGAGTCTCTGTGTTGGCGACGACGTCGGCGGCTCCCGCGAGCAGTCGGGTGCTGATGCCCACGAGGAGTTCGACGAGAAGTGCTTCCTTGTTGGGGAAGTGGCGGTAGATCGCGGGCCCCGTCACCCCGGCGGCGGCGCCGATGTCCTCGAGTCGGACGGCGAGGAAGCCGTGCTCGGCGATCAGTCGTTCGGCGGCCGCGATCAATTGCGTGCGGCGGTCGGACTTGGCCTTGCTGCGGCGCGTCTCCGTCGTGGCCGGCGACGTGGTCGGGACTGGCATATCCAGGCCTCCTCCCGCTGGTAGACATTTCGGTTAATGCTCACTAACATAGCATCAGTTAGTCATCATTAACTCAATTGGAACGGGTGGGCATGGCAACGCTCGTATCGCATCGCGAGCAACACCTGGCGCTGGTGGCGCAACTGCGCGAGAAGCTGGCCACGGCAGCGCTCGGCGGTTCGCCGCGGGCGCGGGAACGACACGTCAGTCGAGGAAAGCTCTTGCCGCGCGACCGCGTCGACGGGCTGCTCGATCCGGGCAGCCCGTTCCTCGAGTTGGCCCCACTGGCGGCCGACGGAATGTACGACGACGAGTGCCCCGGTGCGGGGATGATCGCCGGCATCGGCAGAGTGTCGGGTCGCGAATGCATGATCGTGGCCAATGACACGACGGTCAAGGGCGGGACGTACTACCCGATCACTGTGAAGAAACATCTACGCGCACAGGAGGTTGCGGCGCAGAACCGGCTGCCGTGCCTGTACCTCGTCGACTCTGGCGGGGCCTTCCTGCCCCGGCAGGACGAGGTGTTTCCCGATCGTGACCACTTCGGCCGGATCTTCTTCAACCAGGCCAACCTCAGCGCGCAGGGCATCCCGCAGATAGCGGCGGTCCTCGGGTCGTGCACCGCGGGCGGCGCGTACGTGCCCGCCATGAGCGACGAAGCCGTCATCGTGCGGAACCAGGGCACGATCTTTCTGGGCGGCCCGCCGTTGGTGAAGGCCGCCACCGGTGAGGTGGTGACTGCTGAGGAGCTGGGTGGTGGCGACCTGCATTCGAGGGTCTCCGGGGTGACCGACCATCTCGCGCACGACGATCGCGATGCGCTGCGGATCGTGCGGCGGATCGTCGCGACGTTGGGCCCGCGATCCGCAACCCCCTGGGACGTGCGGCCGACGGTCGATGCGATCGCCGACCAGAGCGAGCTGTACGACGTGGTGCCTACCGACTCGAGGGTGGCCTACGACGTGCACGAGGTCATCACGCGGATCGTCGACGGGCCTTCCCCCGGCGCTTCGCTTGCCCAAGGTGGTGACTTCGCCGAGTTCAAGGCGGAATACGGCACCACCCTGGTGACGGGCTTCGCCCGAATCCACGGGCACCCCGTAGGGATCGTCGCCAACAACGGCGTGCTGTTCGGCGAATCTGCCGTGAAGGGAGCGCATTTCATCGAACTGTGTGACAAGCGCTCGACACCGTTGCTCTTCCTTCAGAACATCGCCGGCTTCATGGTCGGTCGAGACTACGAAGCCGGGGGCATCGCCAAGCACGGCGCCAAGATGGTGACCGCCGTTGCCTGTGCGCGAGTGCCGAAGCTGACCGTCGTGATCGGCGGGTCCTACGGCGCAGGCAACTACTCGATGTGCGGGCGTGCGTATTCGCCCCGCTTCCTGTGGATGTGGCCCAATGCGCGGATTTCCGTGATGGGCGGCGAGCAGGCGGCCTCGGTGTTGGCGACGGTCCGTGGCGACATGTCACCGGAGGAGGAAGACGCGTTCAAGGCGTCGATCCGCGAGCAGTACGAGCGGCAGGGCAATCCGTACTACTCAACGGCACGGCTGTGGGATGACGGAGTGATCGACCCCGCTGATACCAGAACCGTTGTTGGTCTTGCCCTCTCGGTCGTCGCACAGGCTCCGCTGGAGCCGGTGTCCTACGGCGTCTTCAGGATGTGACCGTGAGTTTCGATAATCAGGGCGAGCGAAGCGACGGGTTGTTCGGCACCGTCCTCATCGCCAACCGCGGCGAGATCGCCGTGCGGGTGATCCGCACCCTGCGTGCCATGGGCATCCGATCCGTCGCGGTCTTCAGCGACGCGGACGCCGGCGCCCGCCACGTCGCCGAAGCCGACACCGCCGTGCGGATCGGTCCCGCGCCTGCCCGGCAGAGCTACCTGAACATCGACGCCGTCGTCGACGCGGCCCTGCGCACCGGCGCGCAGGCCGTGCATCCCGGCTACGGATTCCTCTCCGAGAACGCCGGATTCGCTACAGCGCTCGACGCGGCCGGAATCACGTTCATCGGCCCGCCCGCGGCGGCGATCCGGACCATGGGCGACAAGATCACCGCCAAGGCCACGGTGTCGGCGTTCGGCGTGCCCGTCGTTCCCGGCATCTCCCGACCCGGTCTGACGGACGCCGATCTGATCGGAGGCGCCGGCGAGGTCGGCTTCCCGGTGCTGGTGAAGCCGTCCGCCGGTGGTGGAGGAAAGGGCATGCGGGTGGTAAACCAGGCATCGGAGTTGCCGGCGGCCCTCGTCTCCGCTCGGCGTGAAGCGGCTGCCGCGTTCGGTGACGACACGCTCTTCCTGGAGCGTTACGTGTTGAGCCCCAGGCACATCGAGGTTCAGATCGTCGCGGACGGCCACGGTGGCGTCGTGCACTTCGGGGAACGCGAGTGCAGTCTGCAACGGCGGCATCAGAAGGTCATCGAAGAGGCGCCGTCGCCACTGCTCGACGCCGCGACCCGCGCGCGCATCGGCGCGGCCGCCTGCGACACCGCGCGCAGCGTCGACTACTCCGGCGCGGGCACGGTCGAGTTCATCGTGTCCGCGGACCGTCCCGACGAATTCTTCTTCATGGAGATGAATACCCGCCTGCAGGTGGAACACCCCGTCACGGAGATGGTCACCGGCGTCGATCTCGTCGAACTCCAGGTCCGCATCGCCGCGGGGGAGAAGCTGTCGCTGGCACAGGACGACGTCGTCATGCGCGGCCACGCCATCGAAGCCCGCATCTACGCCGAGGACCCTGCGCACGGCTTCCTGCCGACCGGCGGTGACGTGCTCGACGTGGTCGAATCACGACGAGCCAGGGTCGATTCGGGCATCCGCCCGGGGACCGTCGTCGGCAGCGACTACGACCCGATGCTGGCCAAGGTCATCACCCACGCCGACGACCGGCCGTCGGCTCTGCGTGCCCTCGACCGGGCCCTGGCCGACACCGCAGTCCTCGGCGTGACGACGAACGTGGGCTTCCTGCGGTTCCTGCTCTCCGACGCGGACGTGGCCGCTGGTCGGCTCGACACCGGGCTGCTGGACCGTCGGACCCCTGACTACGTGGCCCCCAACGCGGGTGATGCCGAACTGGTCGCCGCCGCCGCCTACCGCTGGCTCATCGGGTGGCGCGAAAGCTCCGATGGCCTGTGGGACAACCCATCTGGTTGGCGTGTAGGGGAACACGCTCCGTCGAGCCTTCGGCTGCGTGCGGGCGAGCGCACCGACCACGTCCACCTCGTCGGCAGACCGGAGTCCGCGGTGGCACGCATCGAGGACGGCGAGCCCCGTTCCCTGGTCGCGAGCCTCGACTGTCGCACACTGACCGTGACCTACGACGGCCTGCGCACCGAGTACGTCGCGGCCGCATCGAATGGGCGCATCTGGCTGGCTGGTGCCGGCCGCACGTTGGCCATCGACGAGGCTCCCGAAGCGGCCGTCCGGCCCGACGACGAACTCGGCGGTGACGCCGAACTCGTCAGTCCGATGCCGGGTTCGGTGGTCGCCGTCGGCATAGAAGATGGGGGGACGGCGGCAGCAGGCACCGTCGTCGTCACCGTCGAGGCGATGAAGATGGAACATGCTCTGACCGCGCCCGTCGACGGCGTCGTCGAACTACTCGTCGCCATCGGCGACCAGGTCAAGGTGGGTCAGCCGCTGGCCCGCATCACCGCCCACGCCCCTACGTCCGAGGAGACCCAGCCATGAGCGACTTTCTGTCCACCGGCACGCTGCCGGATCACTACGAACAGTTGGCCAAGACTGTCCGCGACTTTGCCCGCAGCGTCGTCGCGCCCGTCTCCGCGAAACACGACGCCGAGCACTCGTTCCCCTACGAGGTCGTGTCGGGAATGGCCGACATGGGGTTGTTCGGTCTGCCGTTCCCGGAGGAGTACGGCGGCATGGGTGGCGACTACTTCGCCCTGTGCCTGGCGCTGGAGGAACTGGGCAAGGTCGACCAGAGCGTGGCCATCACGCTGGAGGCCGGGGTGTCACTGGGCGCGATGCCGGTGTACCGCTTCGGCAACGACGCGCAGAAGCAGGAGTGGCTGCCGTTGCTCGCGAGCGGTAAGGCGCTTGGCGCGTTCGGACTCACCGAGGCGGGCGGTGGCACCGATGCTGGTGCCACCAAGACCACCGCCCGATTGGATGGGTCAACGTGGGTCATCAATGGCTCAAAGCAGTTCATCACCAACTCGGGCACCGACATCACGAAGCTGGTCACGGTCACGGCGGTGACCGGGGGCGCCGGTTCCCGAGGGCAGGAGCGAAGCGACTCGGGAAGTGGACTGGGCAAGAAGCAGATCTCGTCGATCCTGGTCCCGGTCCCGACGGAAGGTTTCACCGCCGAACCCGCGTACGACAAGGTCGGTTGGAACGCGTCGGACACGCACCCGCTGAGCTTCGACGACGTGCGGGTGCCGCAGGAGAACCTCCTCGGCGAGCAAGGGCGGGGCTACGCCAACTTCCTCCGGATCCTCGACGAGGGGCGTATCGCCATCGCGGCGCTCTCGGTCGGCGTCGCGCAGGGCTGCGTCGACGAATGCGTCAAGTACGCCAAGGAACGCGAGGCGTTCGGCGCGGCCATCGGGACCTATCAGGCGATTGCGTTCAAGATCGCCCGAATGGACGCCCGCGCGCACGTCGCCCGCACCGCCTACTACGACGCGGCGGCACTGATGCTTGCGGGCAAGCCCTTCAAGAAGGAAGCCTCGATCGCGAAGCTCGTCGCCAGCGAGGCGGCGATGGACAACGCCCGCGACGCCACCCAGGTCTTCGGTGGCTACGGCTTCATGAATGAGTATCCCGTCGCAAGACACTTCCGGGACAGCAAGATCCTCGAGATCGGCGAGGGCACAACGGAAGTGCAGCTGATGCTGATCGCACGGCAGGCGGGACTGTGACTGGAGAAGACGTGGTCTCCAAGAAGGTCATAGTCCAGCGTGGCCTGTGGTTCGAGGAGTTCGTACCGGGAGTGCTCTATCAGCACCGGCCCGGCCGCACCATCACCGAGGCCGACAACGTCTTCTTCACCACCCTGACGATGAACACCCAGGCCCTGCATCTGGATGCCGCGTTCTCGGATGCGCTGCCACCGTTTCACCAACGGTTGGTGAACTCGATGTTCACGCTGTCCACCTTGGTCGGACTATCGGTGGCGCAGTTGACCCAGGGCACCATCGTGGGCAATCTGGGTTTCAGCGACGTCGCGTTCCCCAAGCCGCTGTTTCACGGCGATACCCTCTACGCCGAGACCGAGGTGACCGACAAGCGCGAGTCGAAGAGCCGTCCGGGGGAGGGCATCGTCACGTTCGCGCACACCGGACGCAATCAGCACGGCGACGTCGTGGCGACCGCGTCGCGAAAGACCATGGTGCGCAAGCGTCCATGCCCCGAAGAAGATGGAGCGTCTTCCTGATGGCTCTGACCCAGAACGGACCCGGGTGGTTGTTCTGCCCCGCGGATCGCCCCGAGCGGTTCGCGAAGGCCGCTGCGGCCGCCGACGTGGTGATCCTGGACCTCGAGGACGGCGTGGCGGCCAGGGACAGGGAGTCCGCTCGGGCTGCGCTGTTGGACACGCGGCTCGACCCGGGCCGGACGGTGGTGCGGGTCAATCCCGTCGGCACGCCCGACCATGCGTTCGACGTCGAAGTCCTGGCACACACCGAGTACACCACGGTGATGCTCGCCAAGACCGAGACGCCGGATCAGGTGCGTTCCCTGGCGCCGCTGGATGTCGTGGTGCTGATCGAAACGCCCCTCGCTGCGCTGTCGGTCGCCGATCTAGCGCGCGTCGACAACGCGGTGGCCGTGATGTGGGGGGCCGAGGACCTCTTCGCCGTCCTGGGGGGCACTGCGAACCGGCATGCCGATGGAAGCTATCGCGACGTAGCCAAACACGTTCGTTCGCAGAGCCTCCTTGCTGCCAAGGCCTATGGCCGGCTGGCGTTGGACTCGGTGTACCTGGACATCAAGGATCTCGACGGCCTGCGTGCCGAGACCGACGACGCGGTGGCCGTGGGGTTCGACGCCAAGGTCGCCATCCATCCGACCCAGGTCGCAGTGATCAGGGCCGGCTACGAACCGGCCGACGCGCAGGTCGACTGGGCGCGGCGCGTACTCGACACGGCGCGCGATCAGCGCGGCGCCTTCCAGTTCGAGGGCATAATGGTGGATGCCCCAGTGCTACGGCGAGCAGAGCGCATCGTCACGTTGGCGCCACACCCCGGCGGCTGACGGACAAGCCTCCCATCAGAGGTCTGCTCTGACCGCCTCCGTGCTGAGCACCTCAGTCGCCTGACGGCGCGACCCGCCGCCAGTGACCCTAGGAGGCGGTATGGCCGGTTACGTTCAGGCATCCCCGACGCCCGACATCGTCGAGATGGAGCCGATACAGCTGGTCGCCCCGGACGGGACGCCGACCAGTGAGGGCCCAGGAGCCCGATACCGAAGAGACCGCCCGCCCGAAACCTTGGCCTGGCTCTACGAGTCGATGGTCGTGACCCGCGAGCTCGACACCGAGTTCGTCAACCTGCAACGGCAGGGCGAACTCGCGCTCTTCGCGTCGTGCCGGGGTCAGGAGGCGGCGCAGGTTGGCGCTGCCGCATGCCTGCGCAAGACCGACTGGCTGTTCCCGCAGTACCGCGAACTCGGAGCGTTCCTGGTGCGCGGTATCGCGCCCGCTCAGCTCGGCGCCGTGTGGCGGGGCCGGTGGCACGGGGGGCTGGAGTTCACCAAGAAGTGCTGCGCCCCGATCGCGATCCCCATCGGCACCCACGGCCTGCACGCAGTCGGTGCGGCGATGGCCGCTCAGCGACTCGGCGACGATTCGGTCACCGTGGCATTCATGGGCGACGGCGCGACGTCGGAGGGCGACGCGCACGAGGCACTGAATCTGGCTGCGGTGTTCGCCGCGCCCTGCGTGTTCTTCGTGCAGAACAACCAGTGGGCCATCTCGGTGCCGGTGCAACGGCAGCACGCCGGTCCGACGCTCGCCCACCGCGCCATCGGCTACGGCATGCCCGGCATTCGGGTCGACGGCAACGACGTGCTGGCCTGCTACGCGGTGATGGCCGAGGCGGCAGCGCGGGCCAGGGGTGGCGGAGGACCCACGTTCATCGAGGCGGTGACGTACCGCATGGGTCCGCACACGACGTCGGACGATCCGAAGCGCTATCGGTCCGAGGACGAGGTCGAAGCATGGCGGACAAGGGATCCCATCTCGCGCTATCGCGCCTACCTCGTGCGGCTCGGAGTGTTTACCGACCGGCTCGAGGAGCGCGTCGCCCATCGTGCGCAACGACTGCGAGCCGAGTTGCGCGATGCCGTCATCAACGAACCCGACATCGACGTCACCGAAGTCTTCGACACGGTCTATCACCGCATCCCGCCCGATTTGGTGCACCAACGCGACCAGCTGATCGACGAATTGGCGAGGGAGGCCTGAGATGACGCAACTGATAGAGCGACCCTTCGGCTTCGACGACGACGCGCCGGAACCGTCGCTCCCAGCCCTGCCGGTCCCCGCGACTTCGACCATGGCCCAAGCGATCAACCGCGCCCTGCACGACGCGATGGCCGCCGACGACCGAGTCCTCGTCTTCGGCGAGGACGTGGCCCAGCTCGGGGGCGTGTTCCGGGTGACCGAGGGATTGGCCGACACGTTCGGCGACGCCCGGTGCTTCGACACCCCGCTGGCCGAGTCGGCGATCATCGGCATCGCGATCGGCATGGCCATCCGCGGCTTCGTACCCGTGCCCGAGATTCAGTTCGACGGATTCGCCGCCCCGGCGTTCGACCAGATCGTGAGCCATCTGGCCAAGTACAGGATGCGGACCCGTGGCGACGTCGACATGCCCGTGACCGTGCGCATCCCATCGTTCGGTGGAATCGGTGCCGTCGAACACCATTCGGAGTCGACCGAGTCGTACTGGTTGCATACCGCGGGCCTCAAGGTCGTGGTGCCCTCGACCCCAACCGACGCGTACTGGCTCCTGCGGTACTCGATCGCCGAACGCGACCCCGTCGTCTTCCTCGAACCCAAGCGGCGTTACTGGACCCGGGAGTTCGTCGACACCACCAACCCAGCCGATCCCATTGGGCGCGCGGCAGTGCGCAGGATGGGCGATGACGTCACTGTCATCACTTACGGCCCGCTGGTGGCGACCGCGCTGAACGCCGCCGAGACATGCCCCGCTTCGCTGGAGGTCATCGATCTGCGCTCGCTCAACCCGTTGGACTTCGACACCATCGCGGCCTCGGTATGCAAGACGGGGCGCGCCGTCGTGATGCACGAGGGGGCCAGGACATTGGGCTTCGGCGCCGAACTCGCTGCGCGGATCTCCGAGGAGTGCTTTTACGACCTCGAGGCACCGGTGTTGCGCGCCACGGGGTTTGACACTCCCTACCCGCCCGCTCGGCTCGAGAAGCTCTGGCTTCCGGGTGTCGACCGACTACTGGACTGCGTCGAGAAGGCGATGAGCCAGCCATGAGCGAGGCAACCGTTCAGGACTTCCTGCTGCCCGACCTTGGCGAGGGCCTGGAGGACGCCACCATCACCGAGTGGTACGTCTCCGTCGGTGATGACGTCGCCCTCAATCAGCTGCTCTGCACGGTGGAGACCAACAAGGCCCAGGTCGAGTTGCCCAGTCCGTACGCGGGACGCATCACCCAGCTTGGCGGTCGCAACGGTGAGACGCTGCGCGTGGGAACGGTATTGGTGCGGATCGCGACGTCGGACACGCCCGCTCGTCGGCCGGTGCTCGTGGGATATGGCGCCGACGACACGATGGACAGTTCGCGGCGACGCGCCCGCGCCAAACCGCCCGTGCGCAAGCTGGCCGCCGAACTCGACGTCGACATCGCTGCGGTGGCGCCGGGTTCGGGTCCCGATGGCGTCGTCACCAGAGCCGACGTGCTCGCGGCGGCAGGCCCGGCCGCGCCCGAGGCCACGATGACTGGAGACGACGTCGCGATCACGGGCGTCCGGCTGGACATGGCGCGTCGAATGGCGTTGTCCAGGCGCGAGATTCCGGACGCGCATGCGTCCGTCCAGGTCGACTGCACCCGGCTCGTTGAGCTGCGCGACCGGCTCCGCACCGGCGGCGTGGAGACGATCACGCCGTTCGTGCTCGTGCTGCGTCTCCTGACGATCGCCCTGCGACACCACGGCGCGCTCAATGCGACGTGGTTGGACACGGTCGACGGGCCCCGCATCCACCTCCACTCGGCGGTTCACCTCGGATTCGGCGTCGCCGCTCCGCGTGGCCTGCTCGTACCCGTGGTGAAGGACGCCCACGCCAAGACGACGCGCGCGCTTGCCGACGAGGTCGGCCGGTTGATCGCCGACGCGCGCAGCGGCGGCCTCAAACCCTCGGAACTTCAGGGCTCGACGTTCACGGTGTCCAACTTCGGTGCGCTGGGTCTCGACGATGGCGTGCCCGTGATCAACCATCCGGAGGCGGCGATCCTGGGCATGGGTTCCCTCAAACCGCGGCCCGTCGTCGTTGGCGGCGACGTCGTTGCGCGTCCCACGATGACCTTGACGTGCGCCTTCGATCACCGAGTCGCCGATGGCGCCCAAGCCGCCGAATTCCTTGGCGAGCTACGCGACTTGATCGAGGCTCCTGACCTGGCGCTGCTCGACCTCTGACGAATCGCCAATCACCTGCGCTGCGCGGCGGCCAACCGCTCGGCGAACTCCGGCGACTCGATGGATACCGCCTGGGGGCCGATCTCGACGTCGACCGCGATGCGGTGCTGGTCGACGTCGACGGTGCCAGGGTTGGCGGTCGCCCGCATGGACGCCTTGGTCGCGAGAACGACACTGCGGGGAGCCGACGCGGGACCGGCTGCCAGCTCGCGGGCCGCGGCGACCGGATCGTCGGCGACCTGCAGTGCCAGGCCGTGGTCGACCGCGGCGGCGGCGTCGAAACGCATGCCGAACAACAGCGAGGCCCGTGCTACCTGCGGGCCGACTGCGCGCTGCAGCATCCACGTCGCACCGCCGCCGGGGTGGATGCCGAGTTTCTGAAAGCGCGGATCGAACAGGGCGGCGGGTCCGGCGATGCGAACGTCAGCTGCGAGCGCCAGGTTCAGCCCGGCGCCGACCGCGGGACCGTTCACGGCGGCGATGGTCGGAAGCGAGCAATCCGCCACGGCGAGGAAGCCGTCGTAGATCACCCGAAGGCCGTCCTCGGTTGCCGCACCCAGTGCCGTGAGGTTGGCGCCCGCGCAGAACGCCTTGCCCGCGCCGGTCACGATCACGGCGTGGACGTCGGGATCGTCCTCGGCCGCCTCCACGGCGGCGCGCAGTGCGGTGGAGATCTCGGCGGTCACCGCGTTACGGCGATCGGGATCGTTGAGCGTGATGAGAGCGACGCGGTCTTCGACATGCACCAGTACCAGATCGGACACGGGTCAAGGGTAGTGACCGGATGTATGCCTGCGATGGCGGGGCAAGGGTGGTGACTCGCCGCCTCGGACGGCACCGCACGCGATCTGCAGAATGGCGAGAGGCCGCGGCGTCGGCACCTCGTGCGTAGGCTCTGGGGTGAGCCGCTTCGTGGTCAACGATGAGTCGTGCGGGAAACCTCGCGCGAGTGACATCAACGTAGATCCGATCCGACTGCCGTTCCGCTTCGCGCAACGGCTTTTCAATCGCGAAGGATTCGCTTGATGGCCCGCAATCACTCCGCGTCGACCTCGACATCCGTGGCCACGACGGCCACGGCGTGACCAACGCGGCGTCGCGACGAACGGCGAGCCCGGTCCGCCTCACCCTCTGCGGTGAGCTCGGTCGTCGGGTCGATGGCGCCTGGTGGCCGCACAGCAACCGACTGGCCAGGGAACTGCCCGAACTCGTCGCCGTTCTGCACGGGCGGCTCGGCGAAGTCGTCGACATCTCGGTGAACTGGTCGTTGTCGGAGAACCTGCCGGATCTGAATTCACGCCACTGGCAGAACAAGCATCAGCATCTGATGGCCGTCACCGGCCGTGATGCCAGCGCTAACCTGCTGGTCATTCCGAGCCTGACGCCGGGCACCCTCGCTGGCCTGCTGTTGCGGATCGCCGCGGGCCTGCCTCTGAGCGCCGCCCACCAGGCCACGCCACTCTTCCGGACGGCCGCCGAGATCGTCGACGCGGCCAGGGCCGACGGCGGGCAGCGGGCCGTCCCGACGCCTGCGCCCAAGGACCTCAGCCGAGCCCGAGGCCGACGGAGTTCGACGCCTTGACGGGTGCCCGGTAGGTCGCTTCCGGTCAGTTGACGAGCGACAGCGCGTGCGCGCGCCGCAACTTCCCCGACGGCGTCTTCGGGATCACGCCCGGCTGGAGCACCACGACGTTGCGGGGCCGGACTGCGACGCTGGCGAAGACCTCGTGGGCCACCTGGCGCTCGATCCGGCGCACCTGCTCGGCGTCGGCGTGGTCATTGGATTCGACTGCGACGGCGAATGTTTCGCGTGACATACCGGCGTCGAGACGGACCGCGACGGAGCACCCCGGGCGGACACCCGACACACGGGTGGCGGCGCGCTCTATGTCGGTCGGGTAGATGTTCTTCCCGGCCATGATGATGACGTCCTTGAGCCTGCCGCACACGACGATGTCGTCGGTCTCGGTGAGGTATCCCATGTCGCCGGTGTCGTACCAGCCCATGTCGTCCTGGGCGGCGATGAAGCCGGCCATCGTGATGTAGCCCTTGGTGACCGGTTTGCCACGAACCTGGATGACGCCGACGGCGCGGGCTGGCAGCACGCTGCTGTCCTCGTCGACGATGCGTGCTTCCAGCCCGTCGATCGGCTGGCCCAGGGAAACGAGGCGACGGATGTTGCCCTTCGTGGCGGGCACGGCACGGTGCAGTACCGCCAGCAGGTCGGCGTCGACCTCGTCGACGACCATGCCGGCGCCGCACTTGGTAAACGAGACCGCCACTGTCGTCTCGGCCATGCCGTACGCAGGCACGATCGCCTCCCGCCTCAGCCCGAACGGCGCCCCTGCCTCGCAGAGATCCTCCACGTCGGCCGGGTCGACCTGTTCGGCCCCCGACAACGCCCATCGCAGCGACGAGAGGTCGAACTGGCCAGCGGTGGCCTGCCTTCGCAGTCGCTTGGCCAACAGGGTGTAGGCGAAGTTCGGCGCGGCCGTCATCGTGCCCTTGTACTTGTCGATCAACTTGGCCCACAGCAGGATGTCGTGCAGGAAGTCCATCGGCGTGACCTTGACGAGTTCTGCCCCGAAGTACATCGGCACGGTCAGGAAGCCCGTCATGCCCATGTCGTGGAAGCAGGGCAGCCAACTCACGATCACGTCGGTGTCTGGGTGGAAGTTCGCGCCGACGAACATTGCCTCGGCGTTGGCGACGATGTTGGCGTGCGTGATACACACCGCCTTGGGCATTCCGGTCGATCCGGAAGTTAGCTGCATCAGCGCCAGATCGTCATCTTGGGTGTCCAGTGGGTCGATCGGCTCATGGGCCAACAGTTGCTCGACTGTGAGCACTTCAATCCCGTGCTCGGCCAACACCGGCGCGGCCGGCATGAAGGGATCAGAGACGACGACCGCCTTCGCCTCGATCATGCCGATGATCTCGGTGGTCTCCTTGGCCCAGCGCATCAGGTCGGTGCGCGGCGTGGGCTGATGCAGCATCGTCAGACTGGCGCCACGCATCCAGATTCCTTGCGCGGTGGGGGCGATCTCAACGGGAGCGCCGGCGAGCACCGCTACGGCGTCGCCGTGTCCGATGCCCGCGGCGGCCAAGCCGCCCGCTATGCATCGTGAACGTTCGTGGACCTCGGACCAGGCATGCCTGACCGGTGTGTCGGGATCCCCGGTCGTCATGCCGTTGCGACTGGTAGTCGCATTGGCGAACATCGTCTCGGTGAATCTGCTCACGAAAATCCTTCGGGCTCAGGCGCGTTGGCGGCGATACTCAGTTCGATCGTCGAGCGTTCGTCCCCTATGACGAGCACCTTCAAGGAGGAAGCGCGGGGACTGGGCGCCATCGCCGCATGAGCAGCATGGATACATTCGGACGTTGCGAGCAACGACAAATGGGGAAGTGACCCCTTTCTGAATAATTCCCCAAGAGCCACGGCTCCACAAGGGAGAACGGGGCGCCGAGTACGTCGGACGCACTGACTGTACAGAATTAAGGGCGTTCTCAGTGTTTGGACGCACCAAAAGCATGCCGATTGACGCCTAGCCGTCACCTTGGCCCTACGATCGCCGTCTGACCTGCAATTTGCCAGCCCACTGAGCCTGGGCCGCGGGTGCGAGACATCGCGCACACGGTGGCGTCGGACTTCATCCACGATACGAATGTTCACGAACCGTGATACTTCGTCGCACTAATAATCTTGCAATCCACGTTTCACCGCGGTATCCGGCCGGGTCCTTGCTCGGTGCGGGACTCGTGCCGAGACCACTCTTGACCCTTCCCGGCCGCGGGTGGCTATAGCGGGAAATCCCCAGTCGCCGAACACCTCCGAGGCATGGGAGTCAAGGTGTCGACCGACGCTTGCACTTCGCTAAGTCGGAAGCTGAAGCGAATCCGGAAGTTTCGTCGCCAGCACGTCCACGGGACTGATGACCAGTTGGGAACGCCACTATGCCTGGCTCGATATGGTGATGAGACACACCACCGGCCGGGATCCCCACGGATCTCGCCCATTCGTGTCCCAGGGAGGACATTCGTGTCCCAGGGAGGAACAGTCTGGCCAACCGTCAAGGGTCCGGCCACGTCGCGGGGACGGGCCAAGCACGTGATCGGCGTCGTCGTGGTGCCCGACAGCGTCCCCCTCGAGCTCCTGGTCGCACAGGCGGTGTTCGGGCCACCGGTGCGGCCCATCGCCGACATCATGGGGGTGGCCGAGGACTCGCCGTACGACGTCGTGCTCGTCGGTGAGGAGCGCCGCCACGTGCACCCCCGGGGGATCGACGTGGGGGAGCTGGCTCCCCTGGGTAGCCTGCGCGAGGTCGACACCGTGATCGTGCCCGGAATCTCGGAGCCGCTGTCGCGGCGAAGCGACGACCTGCTCGGGAGCCTCAGTGCTGCAAGCGAATCCGGTGCGCGGATGGTGTCGTTTTGCGGTGGGGCGTTCCTGCTGGCGCAGGCTGGGATCCTGGACGGGCGGTCGGCGACCACCCGCTGGCTGCTCGCGCCCGAGTTCCGCAAGTCGTTCCCGCGCGTTCGCCTGCAGGTCGACGGGCTCTACGTCGATGATCCGCCGGTGCACACCTCGGGTGGGATCTTCGCGGCGACCGACCTGGCGCGCCACATCATCGCGCTGGACCGTGGCCAGGCCCTCGCCAAACGACATCAGCAGGATCCTCGTCAGCGCACACCGCACCGATCCGGTGGCCAGTCCCAGTTCATCAAGGACTCGATGAGGGCAAGGAGCGGGTCAGTGAGGCAAGGTTCTGCTCGAAACCAGCGATTTCGCCGTCTCCGAGGTCGCGACGATGGTCGGTTTCGGCTCGACGGAGACCCTGCGCCGCAACTTCGAGAAGGCGGTCAGCACCACCGCGGGCGCCTACCGCCGCACGTTGAAGAACGCCGGGTAGACATGCCGTCCGCCAGTTTCCGCACGGATCCGGACGACCTCGACGCCACGGACGGCGAGGAGCTCCGTGGAGGTGCAGGATGGTCGAATGGACATCTCTAGCTGCACGGCCCTGGTGACCGGTGCGAACCGCGGGCTCGGTCGGCACTTCACCACCGAACTCCTCAAGCGCGGTGCGAAGGTTTACGCTGGAGCTCGCAACCCCGACTCCGTCGACATCGAGGGCGCGGTCGCGCTGGCGGTGGACATCACCGATCAGGCATCGGTCACGGCTGCGGCTGAGGCGGCGGGGGACGTCACGCTGTTGATCAACAATGCGGGCATCGCGGCGGACGTCAATCTGCTCACCGGTGATCTCGACGGCGCTCATCGGGAGATGATGACGAACTACTTCGGCACGCTGTCCATGGTGCGGGCGTTCGCTCCGGTCATCGCCGGCAACGGCGGTGGCGGGATCCTCAACGTGCTCTCGGTGCTGTCGTGGCTGAGCCTGCCGGACCTCAGCGGGTACTGCGCGTCGAAGTCTGCGGCCTGGTCGATGACGAATGCGGTCCGCGCCGAGCTGGCCGACCGCGGGATCGTGGTGACTGCACTGCACGTCGGTCTGATGGACACCGACATGGCGGCGGGCCTCGACGAACCCAAGGCGAATCCCGCCGACGTCGCCGCGCAGGCGATCGACGGCATCGCGGCAGGTGCCTACGAGGTGCTGGCCGACGACACGAGCCGCGGCGTCCAGGCCGGCCTCGCCAAGGGAGTGGCAGGCGTCTATCCGCAGTTCGCGTGACGCCGGCGAACTGACTGCCGTAGTGACGTTCTGCCCCCAGCGACCGAGCAGTGCGGGGCCGAGTTGACCGCCGCGGCCTCCTGATGGGCGTCCTGAGGTCACCAGACGCGCGGTTCGAGAATCTGCCCGACTACCCCTTCCCGCCGAGCTACGTGCAGGTTGAGACCAGGGGAATGGGCTCTCTGAGAATGCATTACGTGGATGCCGGACCCGCCGACGGGCAAGTCGTACTACTTGCGCACGGCCAACCGACGTGGTCGTACCTGTATCGGCACGTGATTCGTGTCCTCGCCGACGCCGGGCTGCGGGTCATCGCACCGGACAACATCGGCTACGGCCGTTCCGACAAGCTCACCGAGCCGACCGACTACACGTTCAAGCGTCACGTCGACTGGTTGTACGGGCTCGTCACGAAACTGGACCTGCGTGACGTCACGCTCGTCGCGCAGGACTGGGGTGGACCTCTCGGCCTGAGCGCGCTGGCCAGGGCACCCGATCGTTTCGCCCGCGTCGTGGCCACCAACACCATCCTCCACACCTGTGACCCGGCGCTGGAGAGCCAACTGACCTGGGCCCATCACGGGGTCGGTGACGATCGAATGATGTTGCAGGAGAGCCTTCTCGACTACGTGCTGTTCTACCAACGGACGCCGGACATCGTGCCTAGCTTCTTCCTCGACGCCGTAGCCGGGCCCTTGTCCGCGGACGTTCTTGCCGCCTACGACGCCCCGTTCCCGGACCGGTCGTACAAGTCGGGACTGCGGCAACTCATCGCCCTGATTCCGTTGACCCGCAACGATCCCGGCGCCGCGATCGGGCGGGCCACCATGGCGGTGTTGGAGCAGTGGCAGAAGCCGTTTCTCACGGCGTACTCCGACGGCGACCCCGCGACGCGCGGATGGGATCGCGTATTTCAGCAGCGGGTGCCGGGCGCGCACGGGCAGGACCACGTGACGATCACCGGCGCGGGCCATTTCGTCCAGGAGCAACGGGGGGAGGAGCTGGGCGGCATCATCGCTGGATTCGTCGCGACCACATGAACGTGACGCGCGCCTCGGAAACATTCGCCCAGCGCCCCACATCGGGCGCACATCACGTGCCCGACGGTGTGGCCGTCGTCGGAAGTCACGATGAGACGCTCGTGAAGCCGATGGCCAGCTTCCTCGCAGGAATCCCTGGGAACCTCTATCGCAGACGGCGTCCGCGATCAACGGACGGCGCGGGTGGGAGAGGGGCGTGGACGGTGGTGGTCACCGTATTGGACCGCGAGGATCCGCCGAGCGGAGCGCGGCCCACGTCGCATCGTCTGCGCGGGCGAAGGCGGTGGCCGCGCGTCGTGCTCGCGGTGGTTGCCGTCGCTGCGCTGGTAGTCGGTGGGTGCGTCGTCGATGCGCTGCGTGCGCCCGGCGCCGACAGCGTCGCCGCGAAACTCGCCGAGTGGGGCCGCGGCCACGGCTTCAACGACGAGGTGACCTGGCTCGAAAAGGAACTCTATCTGCGCAATCAGCCCGCCATCGGTGGCCAGCCGCCCGGTGGAATCCCGATGGCGGCCGGGACGGAGCCGCACGTTGCGGCCTCCACGGCGCTGCCCGCCGTGCCCCTGCCCCCGCTCGGAGGAAAGGAACCGCTACCGGGGGAGGGCAGCTGGCAGACGGTGGTGACGGTCGGCGGCCGCCCCGCCGTTCAGGTCGCGTCGCTGCGCCCCGACGGCCAGCACACCTCCTTCGTCGTCGGCGTCCTGCGGATGGACCCGACCCTGGTGCGTGGCGAGCTACGTCCGGGCACCACCGATCCGGGCGGCTCCTGGCGTGCGTCGAGCGCGCTGACATCCCACGAAGTACACAATGTCGCCGTGGCATTCAACGGTGGGTTCCGGCTGACCGATCCCAGCCATCCCGGGTACTTCAGCCAGGGGCGCACCGTGTCGAGACTGGTGGACGGCGAGGCCAGCCTGGTCCTGCACGCCAACGGCACCGCCGACGTCGGCACCTGGAACCGCGAGGTGCGGATGGGGCCCGACGTCGCAAGCGTCCGGCAGAATCTCGTGCCGCTCGTCGACGACGGAGCGCTGAACCCCACCTGTGCGAGCGGCGGACCCAAGGAATGGGGCACCACGATTGGGCAGGCCGCGTTCATCCACCGCTCCGGATTCGGCGTCACCGCAAGTGGAGTCGAGGTGTACGTGGCAGGGCCCGCCCTGTCGGTGTGCACGTTGGGCAACATCCTGCTGGACGCGGGAGTCGTTCGCGGCATGGAACTCGACATCAACCCGGACTGGGTCAGCGGCGCGTACTTTCACCCACAGCCCAGCGGTACGCCGGAGAGCTTCAAGCTGTTCCCGGCGGAGAAGGTGTCCCCACGGCACTACCTCAAACCGTCCAGCCGCGACTGGTTCGCATGGTTCACCCGGTGATCAGTCGACGCTGATGGCAGCGAGCCGGGCAGGCGGATCGCAAGGGCGGATCACGGGGGGTTTCGGCTCGCCGAACGATGGCTATGCCCGGGGCGTGGTCAGTTCGGCCCCAAGACCAGCTCCGCCGATACCAGCTAGGGTGTCTCTAGCTCGAAAGGGGTATCGCTCGCCGTTGGCGAAGCACCGATCCGGTCACGCCTGTTCAAGACCGACGCATCAAGGTATCCAGCAACGTGGTTACAACAACGTGCCCGCGGACATCACGACATCGGGGCATCGCCCGTTAGGACGGAAGCTCACGTGCGGATTTCGGTCGACGTATTCGCCAAGGCCCGCTGCCACGACCGCCTGGAGCAGTTGAAGACCGTTCGTGAGCTGGGTGCGCTGCCGTTCTTCCGTGTGCTTGAGGGCCCGACGCTGCCGATCGTCGAGATGGAAGGCCGGTCGCGGATCATGCTCGGGTCCAACAACTATCTGGGCCTGACCGGAGACGAGCGGGTCAAGCAGGGCGCGCAGGACGCGCTGGCAAAGTATGGCACGGGGTTGACCGGTTCACGTTTCCTGAATGGAACGATCGATCTGCACGTCGAGCTGGAGCACGAACTCGCCGAGTGGCTGGAAACCGATTCGGCGATCGTCTTCACCACGGGACATCAAGCGAACTTGGGCGTGCTGGGGACAATCCTGGGTCCGGGTGACACCGTAGTGGTCGACTCCGGCGACCACGGCTCGATTCTCGACGGCTGTGTACTCGCCAAGGCGAAGGTGCGGTCGTTTCGGCACAACCGGCTCGACCGGCTCGAGCACACGCTGAAGCGGGCCGCGCACGATCGGGGCGGCGTTCTGGTGGTCGTCGACGGGGTGTTTTCGATGGAGGGCGACATCGCGCCGCTGCCGGAGATCGCCGAGCTGTGCGGACGCTTCGGCGCCCGGCTGATGGTCGACGAAGCGCACGCGCTCGGCGTACTCGGCGCCCGCGGAGCGGGCGTCAGCGAACTGTTCGGCGTCGAGCACCGCGTTGATCTACGCATGGCGACGTTCTCGAAGGCGTTGGCTTCCTGCGGCGGGGTCATCGCAGGGCCAGCCGACGTCATCGAGTATCTGCGGATCCGGGCGCGGCCATTCATCTTCACGGCTTCCGCCGTCCCCGCCGCGGTCGGCGCCGCCCTGGCCTCTGTGCGGATCTGCCGGTCGGAAGAGGGCCGACGACTGTTCGCACAGGTCCTCGACAACGCGCGCTACCTGCATGCCGGCCTTCAGGCGCTCGGGTTCCGAGTGGTCGAACCCACGAAGCTGCCCGACGGGACCGACGTCATCACCCCGGTGGTGCCGATCTTCATCGGCGACGAGATGCAGACCGTGATGTTGTGGAACCTGCTGTACCAGGCTGGCTTGTTCGTGAACGTCGCGATCTTCCCTGCCGTCCCACTTTCCGGCGCGCTGTTGCGCACGAGCGTGATGGCCACGCACGATCGCGACACGCTTGATCGGGCCCTGTCGATCTTCGCCGACGCCAAGCGGGTGTTCGAAACCCATCACGGACCCCTTCCCGCCCCTAAACGGTAGGAACCGGGTTATCCGGCGATCCGCCTCGTGTCTCTCAACCACGCCAACGTCGGTGTCAACGTCTCGCGAGCACCGCGAAAAGTGGCGCCCAACTCGGTGCGCGATCTTTGGTTGTCCATTAGCCAGAACAGGGTGGCGTAGGGAATGACGTTCGGGTTGACCGGGAATGGCGCCTTGAGAGCCTGCGCCGTCCTTCCCGCTGCCCGGACCAGCGGGTTGGGAAGCTGCACAACCGGCTTCTTCCTGCCGAGGATGTCCATCGTCATGCGGGCCAGCTCGGCGATGGAGAGGTTGTCGCCACCCAGGATGTAGCGTTCACCGGCCGCGCCACGCTCCAGTGCGAGGATGGTGCCCTCGGCGACATCGTCGACATGGACCACGCTGGTCCCGCCCCTGCACACCAACACCGGACTGCTTCTGGCGAAATCGACCAGGTTTCCTGCGGTGTTCAAAGCGGTGTCGTTCGGACCGTAGACCTCGGCCGGGTTGACGATCGTGACCGGTAGCCCATCCTTCGCCGCCGCGCGGCAGGCGCCTTCCACAACGCGTTTGACGCGGCTGTAGTTGTACTTGCGCAGATCCAGGGTGCAGGCGCTGTCCTCGTTGTGGACAAGCGCAGAGGTGGAACCATTGATCGCCGCGGCGGTACTGACGAACACCATGCGAATATTGCCGGCACGCTTGGCCGCAGCAAGAACATTGCTGCTGCCGATCGCGACGACCTCATCCATGAGCGGGGAGTTGATGTCATTCCAGTTGGACAAGCCCGCCAGATGGATGATGCCATCGCAGCCCTGCATGCCCTGCACCACGGAATCCCTGTCGCGCACATCGCCAAGCACGCTGTGGTGCGTCAGTCCGGCTATGCGGTCGGTATTACTGGACGCGCGCAGCAGGCAGCGAACGTCGTAGCCTCGCTCCAGTAATTTGCGCACCACTACCGAGCCGATGAATCCGTTGCCACCGGTGACGAATATTGTCTTCACGCGCCGCCTCGGCGGTTGATGTTCAAGGTCCGGAACGCATTCGGTCGATCAGTCGACACTGATCGCCTCGATGATGTTGAGTCGGGCGGCGCGGACCGCTGGTGGTAGGCAGCCGAGCAGGCAGATCACGACAGCGAAGGCGCCGATGGCGATCATCGTCGGACTCGCCTGCCACACAACGTCGATGCTGAGCACGTTCGTCATGGCGATGGAGACCAGGTACTGGATTGCGCCGCCGAGGATCAGGCCCAGGATTCCCCCGACGATTCCGATGCCTGCGGCTTCGGCCAGGATGGTGTTGAGGGTGAAGCGGCGGGTTGATCCGATGGCGCGCAGCACACCGATCTCCCGGCGTCGGTCCAGTACTGAAAGCATGAGGGTGTTCAGCAATGTGACGGCCGAGACCAGGACGACGATCCACCCGATGATCGCGATCACGGAGGTCACCTGGTTGAGCGCGCTTCGGACACCGGCCAGTGCCTCGGCGCCGGAATAGACGAAGGAATCCTTGTCCACGATGTCGCGTATCGCCGCCAGGACGGCCTTCGGATCTGCACCCTGTTTCACATGGATCTCGAGGTCGGTGGCACCGGGTCGCGAGAACCAGCTCTGCACTGACTCCAGGTTCATCGCGATGGTGCCGGTGAGCCCCGAGAAGTAGGGGACGAGTTCGAGCACCTGCACCCGGCGCTGGCCACTGGGGGTCTGCAGCACGATATGGTCGCCGGCGGAAACCCCCATCGCACGGCCGAGGTCGCGAGACAGTGCGACACCTTCGCCGGCGAGCAGTTTGTCGCGGTCCCGCGCCGACATCGACTTGTAGATGTCCCGGTTCGAGCCGGGCGCGACTCCGAGCAGCATCACCCTGGTCTCACCCACAGTGGCGAAGACCATCTGGTCCGGGACTACGCGGTCGACACCAGGGACAGTCCACACTTTGGACTCGGTGTCCGGCGGCAGAAGTTTCGTCGAATAGTCCTGCGGCGGAGCCGAACTCACCCAAGCGTCGGCCTCGGCGACCGAGGAGAACGAGGCGACGGTGGAGTCGACGGCGTTGCTGGTGGCTCCGGTCACCGCGACCGTGGTGACCACGGCGGTGAGCACCGTCATCATGGCTACCCACATCCGTTGCGGCGCACGCTCGATGGTGGCGGCGGCCAAGACGCCCGCGGCACCGAACAGTCGGGCCACAGAGGCTGCGGCGCCGATGATGGGCCCCGAGAATGCGAAGCAGAGAGCGCTGGCGCCGATGAAGGCCAGGGCGATCGACGCCATCGCGATCTGGCCCATGTCGCCGGTGACGATGAGGATCGTCGCGGCCAGCAGAATCACTCCGGCAATCCCCGCTGAGATCCGCAGCGGCCGCGAACCGGCTCGCGATGTCGAGGCACCGTTGGGTGCCAGCGCCTCGATCGGTGCGACGTCGTGCACCTGCCGGGCGGCCAGCGCTGACGCTGCCACGCTGGCGAGGATGCAAGCGGCGATGGCCAGAGGTATGACGTAGGGCGCCAGCACGTATTCAATGCGTGCATCCAGCGACTGCACCAATGTCGAGGGCAACCGGTCGATGGCGAGGCGCCCGATGACCACCCCGCAGAGCGAACCAATCGCGCCGCCGATGAAGCCCAGTAGCGCAGCCTCGCCCAGCATGTCGGTCACGATGGTTCGGCGCCTGCCGCCCAGTGCACGCATCGTCGAGATGCTGGGCCGGCGCTGGGCGATGGCGATGCTCATCGCGTTGTAACTCAGGAAGGCAGCGACGACCAATGAGACCGACGCAGCCAACAACGTCATCGCCTGAAGAATGGCAAACGAGCTACTGGCTTGTGCGGCGCGGAAACTCGGGGTGGCCACCACGGCCCGCCCGTCGATCGCCGTCGTGACGGCTGACCGAACGTGGCCCACATCGGCATTCGGCGTGGTGAACAGCAGGACCGAGTCGACTCGGCCAATACGGCCGGATACCTGTTGGGCGAGCGCGAGCGGAGCGATCACGAAGTGCGCGTCGTTCAGTCGTCTCGCCGCTGGACCGTCCACCACGGCGACCGCGGTGACCTTCGTCGATGCCAGTTCGAACTCGTCGCCCTTCGCGATGCCGAGACCGGCACCGACGATCACGGCGTTGGACGTCGCCGTCACCGGTGAACCGGCGTCGAGTTGGTCCTTGATCGCCGTCTGCAGATCGGAGTGCAGTTCAGCTGCGTTCTGGCCGAGGCCGATGAGCAGGGCCTGCTGCGAATCGGCCGTGGTGCGCATCCGCACCATCGGGACCGCCGCGATGACGTCTTCTACCCCGCTCACGGTGTCTACCAGCGATTCGTCGAGACCGTCGTCGGTGATGCCGGACACCTCGAGGTCGGCGTCGCCTCCGATGCTGGTGGCCAAGCGGTTGATGGAACCGGTGATCGAGCCAGACACTCCGAGGACCGCGACGAGCAGCGCCGCGGAGACCGCCACCACGGCCACCGATGCCACGGCGCGCCCCCAGTGTGTGCGCAATTCTCGGATGTTGAGCAGCAGCAGCCGACTCAACGTTGCTGGCGGCACCTAGCTAGGCCGGTACGTCGCGGGCAGGGCGCGCGGTCGCGGGCGTGCAGTGTGTACGTCAGACCGACGTCCGCCGTTGCGCTGAACCGGGATGACGTCCGTCGCCGGGTCACTCGCGCCCACTGCGTGACGCCCGCCCCGCGGCGCGCAAGCGGTGAACAGGTCGGACTTCAATGCACCGTCCTGCATCGTGATCACGCGATCGGTGGCCGCCGCAGCCGCCAGGTTGTGGGTCACCATCACGACCGCGCGACGGGTGCTGCTGTGGTGCGCCACGTCGCTCAAGAGTTCCATGATCGCCGCCCCGGTGGCCGTGTCCAGGTTGCCGGTCGGCTCGTCGGCCAAGATCAGCGGCGGATCCATCATCAGCGCCCGCGCCACGGCGACCCGCTGCATCTGGCCACCGGACAACTCGCAAGGGCGGTGATCGATGCGCTTGCCGAGTCCGACGAGATCGAGCAGTCGAATCGCGTCAGGCCGGACCTGCCGCAGTTTCTGCCCGTCGAGCAGCCTGGGAATCGCCACATTCTCCCAAGCCGACAGGGTCGGCAAGAGGTTGAAGAACTGGAAGATAAATCCCACCTTGCGGCGGCGGAAGTTCGATTGCTGGTCGTCGGTCATCGCCGCGATCTCGACGCCGTCGAAGCAGATCGAGCCGGAGTCGGGCGAATCCAGAGCACCCAAGAGGTGCAGTAACGTGCTCTTGCCGGCCCCCGACGGCCCCACGACCGAAGTGAATTGCCCGCCGTAGATGCGCAGCGAAAGCCCGTCCAGGGCACGGATTGTCTGCCCGCCGGCGCGGTACTCCCGCACGACGTCCGTCAGTTCGACGCTGAGTGCCACTTCACCTCCTCCGCCGTCCTAACGGCATTCGGCGAATGGGCCATCACTTCCTCACGCGGACGGCACTTCTGATGCGTCGTCAAATTCTTGGTGAACCGGCGACCTGCGCTGGCTCCGAAAATTTTGCACCCATGCGGTCTGTGAGGGCTCGATGATGCCATTCCGGGCAGGGAGAAGCAATTTGTCAAATCTCGTAGCAAGCCGACTGCGCGCCCGGCTGCGGCGGGGACCGTGAAGCATTGAGGGCTGCCTCTGCCGAGGTGGTGAACTGCAGGAAGTACCAGGTCGCATGGCCGAGCCAGCCCTGGAACATCCGTGCTTCACGAGAGTAATGGCGTACGGGCGACAGCAAACTCTCAGATTGGTCTCGAGGTTTTCATCCGTCGGCGAGCGTTGTGGTTCGATGAGAGCCCGGTGGTTGGTGGCGATGATGTCGAGATCGCCGCACAGGCCGCGCTCCTTCGCGAGCGCAACGCGCTCGACGCACGCATCGGACGTCTACTGGATCGGCCGGTGAATACCGGAAGTCTTGGTGAGTAGATCGCCGCGCGGGTCTTCGACATCGAGCTTGAGGCCGCCGCCGCCAATGCGGCGGACTACGACGGTCACTTCACGGCCGGAGCCTTGGCTGGGCGAACCGTGAACGTGAAGGCCTACAGGCGGCACGAACGGATGCTCGACGTGAATCCGAGCGCACCCCTGGATTATCGACCGGACTTCACGCCCAGCTCGGCGAGCGTGGGATGAAGGTTGGCATCGCTACCAGCGTCCTTGCGTTGCAATGGGAGTCCGCAGAGATCGATCCACGTCCGACCGATCCGCTTTTGGCGGTCAGCGAGGCCCAGCGCCGCATGCTTGAGACGTTCGCGAGCCAGTAGCCAATAGCCAATAGCCAGCAACGAGTAGGCGAAGGCCGATCGATGTCGCATGCTGTCGATGCCACACGCCTCCGCATTTATTCCCGACTTCCAATGTGATTTGGATCATAAAGTCTTGACTTGGCTCAACACGTCACAGTTCGCCATCAGTCGAAGTTGATGGCTGAAAGGTAAGGCCATTAACGGTAAGGCCGATTGCTGCGAGTTCGGCTCGGTGGCCGCAAGGTTCTGACTGTTGTGCGGCCGCCAAGCTGTCAACGGGCCTGAGCGGGGTCATGAACTTCGCAAACCTGACTCGGCGTCGTCGGCCGGTCGTGGTGAGTGGGCGACGGTGTTGCGACTCCCACAAGAGACAATAGATTGCCGTCGGTCACCAATCTCGATGAGTTATTTGGAGGTCGAATGTACAAGTCCATCAAGCCAATTGCCGCCGCAGCAGGCATCGCTGCAGTGTTGACAGCCGGGCTGAGCGTCGCTACGCATGCGCCGGACTATTCCACTGGCACGTACAGCGGCACGAGCGGTGCCGGAGACACCATCACGATGAGCGTCCAGTCGACGACGCTGGAGACCGCCTCGTTCGGGCCGGCGGCGAAGGCGACGGCTCCCTGCGGATTTGCTCAGACGGGAGGTTGCTGAGCGGAACGCGGTGGCACGCTAGGTTTTCCTGCTTGTCGATTTTGTTCGCCATGCGGTCACGCCTGGCCCGCCCCGCACACAACAAGCCACAAAACGCCCGCGGCAGGACTCGAACCTGCGACGACCTAGCCTTGGCTGGCGGCTCGTTGTTGGCAAGGTCGTTCGAGCCGCGCTCCGTTCTTCCCACGCGAGCCGTCAGCGCGGCTGAGGCACGTCGAGGACGGTCACAGAACCGTTCGCCCTTCGGCGATCCGGGCAAGCACGGGAACGGCGGTCTGCACGTCGTGCAATTCGTCGTCGGTGAACGCGGCCAACCGCTCGGCCAACTTCACCCGTGTGCGCGCTACCGACGATCGGTATGTCGCAACACCTTTCGACGTTAGGGCAATTAGAACCACGCGACCGTCGGAGGGATCGGTCACACGGCGCAACAATCCCTTGCGTTGCATGCGTCTTGCAGCGATCGTGGTGGACGCGGGCTGGTGCCACCCGAGGGCTGCCAGGTCGCCCAGGCGCATGGGACCGTGGTCGATCAACGCGGCCAAGATCTCATCCTGAGACCACGTGGTATCTCCCGCGGCGACGCGTCCCACGTCGTCGCGACGCATGGACGCATACAGGGCGGCAAGAGTGTCAAAGACCCGGTCGGACAACACCGTTACGTCGTCCTCGCTGGAGTGGATCTCGGTCATGAATGCACCGGTCTTTAGCCTGGCAACCCCTGTTCTTCAACGGGAAGCGGCGCGGCGCCGGTGATCGACGGCGCGGCCTGCTCGATGAGGGGCGCGTCGGGTGTCACAGTCTGCGTGACGGTGACGCCGGTCTGCAGCTGCGATCCATCTCCGCTCCCCAACGAGGTCTCTCCACCGGCCGCGACGCCCATGACGGCAGCAACCACCACGCATCCGCTGGCGAACGCGACCAAGCTCCAAGCGCTCAAGGTATTCATATCATATCTCCTATGTAAATTAGTCCCCAGTACTTCCCGTCGCGCGGGAAACTCCTGCACAACGGATATATATAGATATATAGGGTATCAATGTATTTGTCTAGTCTGGGGATGTTTGGCGTCTTGTCAGCGCGTGGCGTTCTTCGTCAACAGTGCCCGCCGCGGGATTGTTCCGCCCGGTGACTCCGTCGGTTCGCGGGGCCATATCTTTTGATCATCGCTGGTGCAGTCCGGTCTCGAGAGAGCGAGGGCTGACCCAAGTGGCGGCTCCGGGGTCGGCGACAGCACCGTGTTTAGAAAGGCCTGCCAAGGTGCGGGAGGGCAACGCCGCAGGTTCAGATGTATGTGCATAGCTTAAGTGATATAAAAACGGTGTGGACACCCGGCACGGACTTGCTGACGTCGACTGGATCGGTGCGTCGGTTGACGCTGCGGCAGATCTGACCGTTCGCTGCCTGGCCGATCGTGACGGCCTGAGTGCCAGCGCGTCGTCGGTGCTCAACAGAATCGATCGTGAGGGCGCTATCAGGCTGACGGTGCTCGCCGCTGCAGAGGGCATAAGCCAACCGGCCATGACGCAGATGGTGCAGCGGCTGGAACGTCAAGGATTCGTGACGAGGTTGCGCGATCCCGACGACGGACGGGCGGCACTGGTGGCGATAACCGAGTCCGGACGCACGTTGTTGGCGCGTCGCACACGGGGTCGGAGTGAACGGCTCGCCGATCTACTGGCCACGTTGTCGTCGGAAGACGAGTTGACGCTGCGGCTCGCCGCCAAGGTTGCATTGCCGTTGCTGCAGCGACTGCTCGAGACCGCCGCCGATGCACTGCGTCTGGTGACTGATCCCAAGAAGCCAGGACTTGAACTTGGTGCGACGACCTGACACGAGACCTTCGTCAGACGCAGCGAGGGACAAGGCCCCTTTGCGACGCTAAACCGGATTGGGTCAACAGATCCGGTGGCAAAATTTTAGCGCACGCCAGGCATCCACGTGTGCACGATGTGAGCATCGATCGAGTGGACAGCCCCTCACCGCAAGGTTCAAACTTTGAGGTCAGACACGTGGTCTGATGAACGTGCGGGGGACTCCGGTCGCCAATGACGAACCGTGCCGATCTAGCGCGATCCTTCCAGGCTGGCAAGACTATTCGTCTTGCAGTACTCGTGAGGGGACCGGGCGGATCTCGTCGTTTCTCGGACGTTGGCGACGAATGAACGACGAGCACGGCACGGCACGTGAACTGCCGCTCGACCCTGGTTCCGGCCTCCCGCCCATTGCCGGTGCCCGGGACCCCGCTCATGTCGGTGAGATCGTCGGTGACTGCGGTTCGGCGAAGGCGATACCTCAGCGAGCAAATCGGTGAACCCATTGGGTGGGATCAGCTCGGCCTGGCGGTAGCGCGACACTCCGCGGATTGCCCCAGAAGGTTGGGGGTCGCAACCACCTCTGGGACACCAACTGGATGGCCTTCACAGCGAGTGGGCGGTGAGCCAGAGCAGGATAAAGTCGGCGACCTCGCGCCATCCGCTGTCGATGGTCAGGGAGTGGCCGCGGTGTTCAATCCGCTTGAGGTCGGTGACCGCGGTGGAGTGGCGGTACTGCTTGTGGGTGGCCCGGGTGACGACGTCGGGGACGATGTGGTCCTCGGTGCCCGAGATCAGCAGCAGTGGACCGCGGGTCTGGTTGTCGGTTGCGACTTTGGCCTGGGCGTGGGGCGCGAAGTTTGGCCAGGGCGGCTTGAAAGGGCGGGCGGGCCGGCGCTGGGATTGTCCACTGGTCGTAGAGGGTGTCGGATTCCTGGGTCGGCAGCGCATTGCCGAATCCGTACTGAAATTGCTTGCGCGTCAGGGATATCGAACGGTGCAGGTTCCCCGGGTTTCCCAGCGCGGGCAGCGCGGCGCGGATCTGCGCCAACGGAAGCGGCAGGACGCCCTTGATCTGTGCGGGGTCGATGGCGACGGCGGCGCGGCCGGCGCTTTGCCCCAGGAGCTTCTCGGCGATCAGGCCGCCGACCGAGTGGCCGATGATGATGGGGCTGGTATCCAACGCCTCGATGATGGTGGCGTAGTGCGCTGTCGCGTCGTCGATGGTGGTGTCGGCGACGAGTTCGGGCTGGCGGCGGGACTGCTCGACGGTGTCGGACTCGTTGGGCCAGCCGGGGGCGATCGGATCGTAGCCAGCGGTGCGGAACACCTCGAGCCAGGGGTTCCAGCTGGTGGCGTGTAGCCACAGTCCGTGGATGAAGACGACCGGTGTGTGGGGGTCGGTGATGGCGTTTTCTCAATCTGTCGTGTTCGGCGATGAGTCGGGGTCTTGGGTTTCCGAAGTCCCTGCGGCGCCGTGACTATGGCGATGGGTTCCATTCCCTGGTGCAGGGCATCCCCGCCGCGGAGCGGAGTCTGGGGACGGGTGTGGCGTGTCGTTGCGCTGTCGGGTGGGACGGAATTTCTCCCTGTCGAAGGCCCACTGGTCTCGGGTCAGCGTCCGAGGCGGGAGGTGAGGGCGGCGAAGTCGTCGAGTCGGCGCAATGTTTCGGCTTCCGGTGCGGTCGGTAGGTACAGCGCGACGCGTTCGACGTCGTGGTCGGCGTAGCCCCCGAGTTCCCGACTGGTGACGGGTCCGATGTGGGACACGGTGACCGCGGTACGCATGCCGGTGACGGCTCGCAGCTTGTCGACGGCGGCCGACATTCCCAGGCTGGTGACGCTGAGGGCGAACCAGCTCGCTGCGAAGCGGGCTATGCGCGGGAAGGAGGCGGGTCCGCCGCCGATGTAGAGGGGTGGATGCGGATGTTGTATGGGCTTGGGCCAGGCGCTCATGGGACCGAAGTCGACGAATTCGCTGTGGTATTCGGCGATGTCGTGCGTCCAGATCTGCTGCATCGCCTCCAGGCGTTCCTCGGTGACTCGGCCCCCGGTGCGGGGATCGGTGCCGTGGTTCATCATTTCTTCCCGGTTCCATCCGACCCCCACACCGAACAGGAAGCGCCCCCCGGACAGCAGGTCCAAGGAAGCGACTTCCTTGGCGGTGATGATGGGGTCGCGTTGAGGCAACAGGGTGATGCCGGTGCCAAGGAGCAATCGCGTGGTCACCGTGGCCGCGGCGCTCAGCGCGATGAACGGGTCTAGCAGCCGGTAGTACTTCTCGCCCAGCTCCCCGCCTTCGGGACTGGGCGAGAGCCGTGAGATCGGAATGTGGGAGTGCTCGGAGACGAACAGGCTGTCAAACCCGCGCTCCGCGACGGCGCTCGCCAGTGCGGCTGGGGCGATCCCCTGATCGGTGATGAACGTGCTTATGCCGAATCTCATCGGAACTCCTTGCGGCCCGTTCTGTTGACGGGATGGATGGTGGGCTGTCGTCGCAGAGTGAGGGGACTCGAAACCCCTGTCGGCGTCGGTGGTGGTGGTCAAGGGGTGCGGTGAGGTCGCCGCCGGCCACGTTGGCGTCGCGGCGACCTCACCGTGGTCGCGTGGGCCTAGAGGGTGCCCCCGCGGACACTGCCCTTGAGGATGGGGGAGTCGCTGTCCCAGTTCTCGGGTTGGATCCGGTCCCAGAGGGAGCCCTTGCCGAGTTCTAGTCCCAGTTGTTCTTCGCGTCGGAACCACTGCTCGGCGTTGCGGATCCGGTTGGGGTGGATTTCGTCGAGGAGTTCGTAGTCTCGTTTGACGATTCCGTGTTTCCAGACGTCCCAGAAGGCGGTGAAGTTGTCGCGGAAGTTCATCGTGCTCTTGTCGTCGGGGTCGGCGTTGTAGCCGGCGGGCATGTCGGCGATGAAGCTGAGTGTCCCGTTCCAGTAGGTGTCCAGGTCGGTGTCGATGTATTGAGCGGGATGGCCGGTGACCTTGGTGAATGCCTCGGCGAGCTCGGTGTAGGTGATGTGGTCGATGGCGACCTCGAGGTCCATGCCGTTGGTGAGCTGGGGATGGTCGAAGAGCCACCGGACGTAGTAACCGCAGTCTTCGAGGGAGACGTGGGGTACGGCTCCGTCACCGAGGGGGACCCGCCAGGTGGCGACGCCGTCCTCGATGGTGGGTGTCATGACGGTCAGTGGTGAGATGACCATGTCGATGTAGCGGCCGGAGGTGAACACTGCGGCGCCCATCCGGTCCTTGTTCGTTTGGTTCTGGAGCAGCACCCATTCGCCCATGGGGCCCTTGCCGTCGATGTGGCCGCTGTGGAACTGCGACTTGAATCCCGACTTCTTGAGCGCGTAGTCGAGGTTTCCGTAGACGAAGAACTTGATGCCCTCTTCCAGGGCTATCTCGTAACTGCGGAAGGCCCAGAAGGTTTCGGTCTTCTCGCCGGTGTTGAAGCCGTCGATGTTGACGAAGGCCCCGTCACAGCCGCGGAAGCCTTCCCGTAGGACTTCTTCGTCGGCGAAGGTCCCTTCGATGATGGTGACGTTGCCTAGGGCGAGCAGGGCTTGGGCTCGCGGGGAGCTGGCGTCGCGGGTGAGGATGCGGACGGAGTACTTCTTGTCGGTGACGAGGGCGCGGACGATGGGGATGCCTTGTGCTCCCGTGCAGCCGATGACGAAGATGGTGGAGGTGGCGTGCGATGACATGGCTGATACTCCAAAGGGGTTGAGGGTGTTAGGGGTTGGGGGTGGTGTGTGGATGGCTGTGCGGTGCCATCACGGTGCGGACCATGGTGGGGTGCGGGTGCTCATGGGGTGACGTCCGGGCTGATGGCTTTGATGCCGCCGCTGACCTGCAGGATCGCGCCGTTGACGTAGCTCGCGGCCGAAGAGGCCAGGAAGGTGACGGCGTTGGCGATCTCGTCGGCCTCGGCGACGCGATCCAGGGTGGTGGTCCGGCCGAGGGCTTGCATGAAGTCGGCGGCGGCAGCGGTTCCGGGGGTCATGGTGGGTCCACCTGATGCCGCGTTGACGCGCACGCCGGCGGCGCCGAACTCATCGGCCCAGACCTTGGTCAGCAGTTCGAGTCCGGCCTTGGTGGCGCCGTAGATGCCAGCGCCCTGCCCGGGCATGGTCGCGCCGAGGGTGCTGACGTTGGGGACGACCCCGTGGCCGCGTTCGGCCATGGCGGGTACCAGCTTCTGCACCAGGATGTTCGGTGCGCGCAGGTTGATGTTGACGTGCTCGTCGAAGAACGCGTCGTCGGTGTCCGCGGTCGGGCCGAACCGGTAGATTCCGGCATTGTCGATCAGGATGTCGACTCTGCCTGCCTGCTCGGCGAGTCGGCGTACGTCGTCGGCCTTGGTGAGGTCCGCGGCGATGAATCGGGCTTTGCCGCCTGAATTTTGGATGTCGCTGACCGTCTTGCCGCCGCGTTCGAGGTCACGTCCATGCACGATCACCTCGATTCCGCGTTGGGCCAGTTGGACGGCGACTGCCTGGCCGATGCCAGCTGTCGCTCCCGTCACCAGGGCGGTGGTCAGCGTCGTCAGCCCACATCAGCGCCGCGCGCGGATCAAGCCGGGCACCGATCCTCTCGGTACCAATAGTGCTGCGGCGTCACGCCATATTGACGAACCGAATAAGGAGCCCTCGTGTCCCGCCAACCCGTCGTCTTCATCCACGGTCTGTGCATCCACTCCACCGCCTGGGAACCTTCGGCGAGGATCTACCGCGATGCCGGCTTCGACCCCCTCACGCCGGGTTGGCCGGGTGACGGCGACAGCGTGGAAGCCGCTCGGCGCGATCCATCCAGCGTCGCCGGCTACGGCCTTGCCGAGATCGCCGAGCACTACACGAAGATCATCGCCGATCTGCCGCAGCGCCCTGTCGTCATCGGTCATTCCTTCGGCGGCTTGATTGCCCAGCAACTCCTCGCCGCCGGCCACGCCAGCCATGCCGTCGCGATCAACCCCTGACCGGCTAGAGGTGTCACAAAGGTGCCACTGAATACGATACGAGGGGCCCTTTCCGGTGCTGCGCAAGAAGTCCAACCGTGAAGCTGCGGTGACCATGACCGAGCGGCAGTTTCGGTACAGCTTCGGCAACGTCGTATCGAAAGAGGAGTCCCGCGAGCTCTTTTGACGGTGGGCGAGTCCCGGCCCGGGTAAGTCGCTGTTCGAGGCGACCTCGGCGACAAGGATCCGCACTCACCGGCAGCGGTGGACACTGCGACGAGCGATCGCGGACCTCTGCTCATCACCGGAGGCGGCAAAGATCACCAGATTCCCGAGGTCGTCACACGCCAGGCGTACCAGCACTACTCCGGTTCCCGTGCAGTCACCGACTATCACGTATTCCCAAATCGCGGTCACTCGTTGGTCTTCGACTCCGGCTGGCGCGAGGTGGCCGACTATGCCCTGGCTTGGCTGACCCGACGATGACCAACCGTTGCGGACTCCAATGGCCGTGTCGGCCGCCACGAGCCCGTCGTGCCCGATGTTCGCCAGCGGTCCACCGGCGACACTTGCATTCAGGGAGGAGGAACGGGTCGCCTGATTGTTCTGAGTGGCGGAGTGTTGTTTCACACTCTACTCGTCGTGGCCGGAGGGATCGACGTTGTCCGTAGGCACATCGCCCATATCCCCAATGCGATTGCAAAGCAACGCATTTAGTATTTCTCGCAGATCGACCAACCCGCCTGCCGAGGCGGTGGCGTGCCTCTCCAGCGAGCTGTTGAGGTGGTTCGCGATTGAGATCAGTGCAAGGCGATTCTGTCGATCCGTCATCCACGGCCACGCGTCAACTGAGTCGGTTGTGAATTCCAACCGATGGTAGTAGGTTGCGAATTCCGACCGGAGGGTGGATGTGCTGAAGCCCTTGGCACGAACCGACGAAGGAGCAGGACTATGACCACCAAAAACTGGACCGCAGAGGATCTTCCCAACCTGTCGGGCAAGACGTTCATCGTGACCGGAGCGACGAGCGGCCTCGGCGCAGCAACCGCCCGGACGCTCGCCGTGGCCGGCGCGCACGTCGTCCTCGCAGTGCGCGACGTTGAAAAGGGGCGAGAGGTCGCTGCCACCATCATCGGCACGGCCGAGGTCCGCGAGCTCGACCTGGCCTCGCTGGCATCCATCCACGCCTTCGCGGCGGCCTGGGACGCCGACGTCGACGTCTTGATCAACAATGCCGGCATCATGCAGGTGCCCGAAGCGCAGACCCCCGATCGATTCGAACTGCAGATCGGCACCAATCACCTCGGCCATTTCGCTCTGACCAGTCTGCTGCTGCCCCGGATCCGGGAGCGCATCGTCACGTTGAGTTCGGATCTGCACCGCGGTGCGAAACTCGATCTGCGCGACTTGAACTGGCGTCGGCGGCGCTATGACGCCAGCCAGGCCTACAAGGACTCGAAACTGGCGAACCTGCTCTTCGCCCGCGAGCTACAACGACGCCTCGCCGCCGGCGGCAGCCACGTCCTGTCCCTGGCAACACATCCCGGGATCGTCAGAACCGGCCTCTTCGGCCACGTCGACGGACTGGCCGGCTTCGGTCTGGACATCGGCTCGCGCATCGTCGGCCACGACGTGTCCCAGGGCATCTTGCCCACCCTCTACGCCGCGACCCAGGACGTCCCCGGCGGAAGCTTCATCGGGCCGAACGGATTTCGTCAACTCCGAGGCTTCCCGGAGGTCGTCACGTCGTCCCCAGCGGGTGAGGACGCAGCCCTGGCGCAACGGCTGTGGGAGCTCTCCGAGTCGCTAACGGCGACCATCGTCGGCGGCAGCATCCTGCGTTCAGTGCGGCCTTAGCTGGCGGAGGGCACACTTGGTCCACCAAGCGAGGCCTGCCGCCTGGACCGCACGTCGGGCGGGCGGCAGGACCGTGACACCGGCGAACCAGGAGCGTTGGAGAACACTACTGACTACAGTGGGTGGCATGGGCACAGAGAGCACGTCGCACGGCTTGGATTCGTTGGCGTCGGAAGCCGTTGCACCCCGGGACTGTTCGATCGCCGATGCGCTGTCCTTGCTCGGCGAGAAGTGGACGTTGCTCGCCATCCGCGAGATGCTCTACGGCGCACATCGATTCGACCAAATCGCGGGCTTCACCGGGGCCACCCGCGACATCCTGGTCGAGCGGCTCCGCAAGCTCGAAGAAAACGGCGTCATCGAACGTCGTCAGTATTCCGAGCGCCCGCCGCGCTACGACTACCACTTGACTGAATCGGGTCAACACCTGGCGCCGGTCTTGATGGCGCTCGGCGCGTGGGGACGCGACTGGGCCTCCGGGTCGACGCCTCCGCGGGGCTTTCTTCACGAATGCGGCCAGCCCCTGCAGATCGACTACGTGTGCCACTCGTGCGGAGAAGGCGTCAGCGCCGATTCGGTGCGACCGATGCACGACTAGGGTCGCCACGACATCAACGGCGAGGCGATCGATGATTGACGCACACTCGTCGGTGAGGTGTTCGTCGAACTCCGTTTCTCGGAGGGCAGTCGGTCGTCTTCCCCTCGGCCTGTGGCACGTTGCGCGATCCCGACAACTTCGCTGGGCAGTGGCGACTAACGCGTGACGAACTGGGCGTGCCAGACGTAGCCCGCACAGCTTCCGCAAGACGGTGGCAACGCTGATCGACGACGCGGGACTGTCGGCGTGTATCGGTGCCGACCACCTCGGGCACGCCAAGGTGTCCATGCCGTAGGACCCCTCCATATGAGACGCGGCAGGATTCAGCCAGGTCGCTGACCTGCTCGACAAGACCGTCGAAGACGGCCCAATTCCGACATGGACGACGAACAAACGTCGACGACAGCTTGCAGAGACGGCCAAATACCCCACTCTGTCCAGCGCCCCCGGCAGGGATCGAACCTGCGACCAACCGCTTAGAAGGCGGCTGCTCTATCCGCTGAGCTACGGAGGCAGCGGACCCACCTTAGCGAATGGGCCCCGACCGATGGACGGGTCATTCCCTACCCTGGAGCCAATGGCAATGCACCCAACCAGGGAGAAGGGAGACTTAGGCGTGGCCAAGGTGCATGCCGACTTGGTGGGAAGGGTTTCACGGTTCTCATCCCGGTGGCGGAGCACACGCCATTCGATCTCGTCGCCTACGCCAGTGCCGAGTTCCATCGCCTTCAGGTGAAGTACCGGTCAGTGCGTTCGGGGGCGCTCAAGGTTCAGTTCTGTTCCATGTGGGCGGACAGGCACGGGACAAACACGACACCGATGGACGAGGATGCCATCGATTTCGTGTGCATCTACTGTCCCGAGACCGACGACTGTTACTACGTCCGCCCTGGTGCGCACGGGACATCGGTCACGCTGCGCTGCGGATCACCCCTAGCAGGAATGGCCAGCAGGCAGGCGCCTTGTACGCCGACGCGTTCCGTGTGCTGCCGCCCGCAGTTGATGGTTGAGTCGGCGGCATCGCAAGCTCCATGACGGCTACTACTAAAGGCACTCGCACCGACAGGCCGCCGACTAGCGTGGAGCCAGCACTCGGCAAACGGATGAGGGGATCGGCAAGCGATGAGCAAGGCGCCGGATATCAACGCGGCCGGACTTCCCGAGGAACTGAGTGCGGTCGACCAATTGCTGCATCGCGGCGAGGCCAACCCACGCACCCGTTCGGGGATCATGGGTGTCGAACTGCTCGATGCGACACCCGACTGGGAGCGGTTCCGCACGCGCTTCGAGAACGCCTCCCGCAAGGTGCTCCGCCTCCGGCAGAAGGTCGTCATGCCGACCTTGCCGACTGCCGCTCCCCGGTGGGTGATCGATCCCGACTTCAACCTCGACTTTCACGTGCGGCGGGTCCGTGTGCCTGCGCCCGGCACACTGCGCGAGGTGATGGACCTCGCAGAGATCGCCCAGCAGTCACCGATGGACATCTCGCGACCGCTGTGGACCGCGACCCTCGTCGAGGGTCTCGCCGACGGCAAGGCCGCGACGATGCTGCATCTCAGCCACGCGATCACCGACGGAGTCGGTGCCATCGAAATGTTCGCCAACATCTACGACCTCGAACGTGACCCGCCGCCGGCGGAGGTGGCGCCGCTGCCGATCCCCGAGGATCTCTCGCCGAACGACCTGATGCGCGAGGGCATCAACAGGCTGCCGGGCTCGATCGTGGGCGGCATCCGCGGCGCGATCGGGGGCGCCGCGTACGCACTCGGCAAGGCGGTCCGCGATCCGGTCTCCGCTGTCGGTGGCGTCGTCAAATACGCCATGTCCAGTGCGCGGGTGATGGGGCCGGTGGCCGAGCCGTCACCGCTGCTGCGCAGGCGCAGCCTGTCGTCGCGCACTGAGGCCATCGACATCAAGTTCAGCGACCTGCACAAGGCCTCGAAGGCGGCAGGCGGATCGATCAACGACGCCTACCTCGCCGGGCTGTGCGGGGCGCTGCGGCTCTACCACGAAGCCAAGGGCATCCCCATCGCGACGCTGCCCATGGCGGTTCCGGTCAACCTGCGTTCGGACGACGATCCCGCGGGCGGCAACCGCTTCGCCGGCGTCAACCTCGCGGCACCGGTCGGCGTCGTCGACCCGACGAAGCGCATCTTGAAGGTGCGCGCCCAGATGATGCGCAAGCGCGAGGAGCGTGCGATCGACATGGTCGGCGCGATGGCGCCGCTGATCAGCCTCCTTCCCGATTCGGTTCTCGAGACGGTGGCGGGATCGGTCGTCAACTCCGACGTCCAGGCCAGCAACGTCCCGCTCTACCCGGGGGACACGTTCATCGCGGGTGCGAAGATCGTGCGGCATTACGGAATTGGACCGCTGCCCGGCGTCGCCATGATGGTGGTCCTGGTGTCGCGCGCCGGATACTTCACCGTCACCACCCGCTATGACCGCGCGGCGATTGCCGATGAGGCGCTGTGGGCGCGGTGCCTACCGGCCGGCTTCGACGAGGTGCTCGCGCTCGGTGGCGACGGACGGTCAATCCCAGCGTCGTTCACACCCGAACCCGTCGCTTCGCCCACCTCGGTGTCCACCTCGGCCAATGGGAGTGCCGCGCAATGAGTTCGCATAACGGACAGGGCACCCGCCGAGGTGACAACGTGATCCTGCGCCTCCCAGGGTCGGTCGCCGAGATCGAGGCCAGCCCCCCGGGGCCCGAGGTAGGCGCGTTCTTCGACCTCGACGGCACTCTGGTTGCCGGCTTCACCGGCGTGATCATGACTCAGGACCGGCTACGGCGTGGGCAGATGGGTGTCGGCGAGTTCATGGGAATGGTGCAGGCCGGGCTCAACCATCAACTGGGGCGCTCGGAGTTCGAGGACTTGATCGGCAAGGGCGCTCGCATGCTGCACGGAAGCTCGCTGAGCGACCTCGACGAGCTCGGCGAGCGGCTGTTCGTCCAGAGCGTCCAGAAGCGCATCTATCCAGAGATGCGCCGGCTGGTGCATGCCCACATGGCCCGCGGACACACCGTCGTGCTCAGCTCGTCGGCGCTCACCGTCCAGGTCGAGCCCGTCGCCAAATTCCTTGGCATCGAGAACATCCTGAGCAACAAGTTCGAAACCGACGACGATGGCCTCGTCACCGGCGAGGTTCTCAGGCCGATCATCTGGGGACCGGGCAAGGCGCGGGCGGTGCAGTCCTTCTCAGCGAAGAACGGCGTCGATCTGGGCAAGAGTTACTTCTACGCCGACGGCGACGAGGACGTCGCGCTGATGTACCTCGTCGGCAATCCACGGCCCACCAACCCCGCCGGCAAGCTCGAAGCCGTTGCCGTCAAGCGTGGTTGGCCGATCCTCAAGTTCACCAGCCGCAGCGGGAGCAGCCCCGTCGCACAGTTGCGCACCGCGACGGGCATCGCCTCGCTGGTGCCCGCGGCGGCAGGTGCCATCGGGCTCGGCCTCCTGACGCGCAACCGCCGCACCGGCGTCAACTTCTTCACCTCGACGTGGAGCCGTCTTCTGATGACGTCGATCGGCATCGACCTGAACATCAACGGTGAAGAGAACCTCACGGCCGAACGCCCGGCGGTCTTCCTGTTCAACCACCGCAACCAGGCCGACCCCTTCATTGCGGGCCGACTGGTCAGCGACAACTTCACCTCGGTCGGCAAGAAAGAGCTCGAGAAGGACCCCTTGATGGGGACCATCGGCAGGGTATTGGACGCGGCGTTCATCGACCGCGACGATCCCAAGGCGGCGGTCGAGAGCCTGCACAAGGTGGAAGAGCTTGCCCGCAAGGGGATTTCGATCCTCATTGCACCAGAGGGCACCCGCCTGGACACCACCGAGGTGGGGGAGTTCAAGAAGGGGCCCTTCCGGATCGCCATGGCGACGGGCATCCCGATCGTGCCGATCGTCATTCGCAACGCGGAGGTCATCGCCGAACGCAACTCGAGCACGTTCAACTCCGGCAGCGTCGACGTCGCGGTGTTTCCGCCGATTCCCGTCGACGACTGGACCACCGAGAACCTGAACGAACGCATCGCGGAGGTTCGCCAGCTCTACCTCGACACGCTCAGGCACTGGCCGCAGGGTGCACTGCCCAGCGCGCCGCCGTACGAGCGTGACGCGAAGCCTGCCAAGAAGGTGCCCGCCAGGAAGGCCCCTGCCAAGAAGGCTCCCGTCAAGAAGGCGGCCGCCAAGAAGGCTCCCGTCAAGAGTGCTGCCGCCAAGGCGAATCCGGCCAAGAAGGGGCGACCGTGAAGGTCACCGCCGACGCCCTGCACAGCTTCATCCCCACCCACGACGCGTTGGTGCTGGCGTCGGTGGACTCGCCGGCCGAGGTCCAGATGCTCGACGACTGGCTCGCGGCGCAGCGCCTGGCGCACCCCGACGCTCGCATCGAGGTCCTGCAGCTTCCGGGCAACGACGACCCACCACCACCCGTCCTCGCACGCCTCGTCGAGCTGCTCGAGGTCGACGAGGACCGGTCCGTCGTTCCGGCCCGCGTCTTCTGGATTCCCGCCGGCCTGCCCACCCGCTCCAAGGTGGTGGCCTTCCTCAGTGGTCGAGACACGTACCGCCCGCCGAAGTTGTTGCAGCGCAGCATCTTGCGCAAGGACGCTACCCGCGCCCGCGTGGTGGCTGGCGAGCCCGCGAAGGTGTCCGAGCTGCGGCAGAACTGGAGTGACACCACGGTCGCCGAGAATCCTCGCGACTTCGCGCGGTTCGTCATGCGGCGGGCGGCACTCGCGATCGAACGCGTCGAACTGCGGCTGCTCGGCCCCGAGTACAAGTCGCCACGATTGATCAAGCCGGAGATGCTGGCGTCGGCGCGTTTTCGCGAAGGGCTTGAGCAGATTCCCGGTGCGACACTGGATTCGGCCGGAGACATGCTCGACGAGCTCGCGACGGGCTGGAGCCGGTTCTCCGTCGACCTGATCCCCACGTTGGGGCGAGCGATCTTCAGCAGGGGTTTCGACCCCAACATCGACTATGACCGCTCCGAGGTCGAAGTGATGCGCACCGCGCTCGAGAACCACCCAGCGGTGCTGCTGTTCTCCCACCGGTCCTACCTCGACGGCGTCATCGTGCCGGTGGCGATGCAGGAGAACCGGCTGCCACCCGTCCACACGTTCGCCGGCATCAACCTGTCATTCGGGGCCATGGGGCCGCTGATGCGTCGCTCGGGCGCCATCTTCATCCGACGCAAGCTCGACGATCCTCTGTACAAGTACGTGCTAAGGCAGTTCGTCGGCTACATCGTCGAAAAGCGGTTCAACCTCAGCTGGTCGATCGAGGGCACCCGCTCGCGGACCGGAAAGATGTTGCCGCCCAAGCTTGGTCTGCTCGCCTACGTCGCCGACGCCTACCTTGACGGGCGCAGCGACGACATCCTGCTGCAACCGGTCTCCATCAGCTTCGACCAGTTGCACGAGACCGCCGAGTACGCCGCCTACGCGCGCGGCGGCGAGAAGACACCCGAGGGTCTGTCCTGGCTGTACAACTTCATCAAGGCGCAGGGCGACCGCAACTACGGCAAGATCTACGTCCGCTTTCCGGCAGCCGTGTCGATGCGCGAGTACCTCGGTGAGCCACACGGTGTGATGACCACCGACGAGGCCGCCAAACGACTGGCGATGCAGAAGATGGCCTTCGAAGTGGCGTGGCGCATACTGCGCGTCACCCCCGTCAACGCCACCGGGCTGGTGTCGGCGCTGCTCCTGACCACCAACGGTGTCGCGCTCACCCTCGGACAGCTCCACCACACGCTGCAGGACTCGCTGGACTACCTGGAGCGAACGAAGACACCGGTGACCAACAGCGCGCTGCGGCTGCGCACCACCGACGGTGTCCGAGCCGCCGTCGACGCGCTCTCCGGTGGCCACCCCGTCACCCGGATCGACGGCGGCCGGGAGCCGGTCTGGCGCATCGCACCCGAGGACGAACACGAGGCGGCGTTCTACAGGAACACCCTCATCCACGCGTTCCTCGAGACTTCGATCGTGGAATTGTCACTGGTCTATGCGGGACGTGCCGAAGGGGATCGGCTCGAAGCGTTCTGGGCGCAGGCGATGCGACTGCGCGACCTCTTGAAGTTCGAGTTCTACTTCGCTGACTCCGCGGCGTTCCGGACCCACATCGCCGAGGAGATGTCGTGGCACGACGACTGGGAACAGCACGTCGCCGTGGGTGGTGACGAGGTCGACGCAATGCTGCGGGCCAAGCGCCCGCTGATCGCCGGGGCCATGCTGCGTCCGTTCATCGAGGCATACGAGATCGTCGCCGACGTGCTCAGAAACACGCCCCCCGACATCGACGAGAAGGATCTGACCAAGCTCGCGCTGGGCGTCGGCGGCCAATACATCGCACAGGACCGGGTGCGCAGCAACGAGTCGGTGTCCGCACTGCTGTTCGCCACCGCGCGGCAGGTGGTGGCCGATCAGAACCTGCTCGCGCCCGCCGCCGATCTCGAGGAGCGGCGCACGGCGTTCCTGGCCGAATTGCGCGGCATCCTCGGCGACATGGACAAGGTAGAGCAGTACTCCCGCGAGCAGTTCTTCGTGCGCGAACTGGTCAAGCGCAAGCAGAGCGGCTGACGGTGCTGCCAGCCGCGCGCCATACGCTGTAGGCATGACCACGGTCGAGGCGCGAGCAGGCGCTCGCACCATTGCGGTGTGGCCGATCCTGTTCGGCGTCGGACTGCTGGCCGGTGCAACCGCCGCGGGCATCGCCGCGCTGTCGCTGGCCGACGCGCTGACCGCGACGGGGCTGCCCGACCCGGGTCCGGTCACCAACTACGGACTTCCGTTCTTCAGGGCCGCCGGCGAGATCGCCGCGGTCGTGGCGGTGGGCTCGTTCCTCGTCGCCGCCTTCCTGGTTCCACCACAGCGCAACGGCGTCCTCGATGCGTCGGGCTACCGGGCGCTGCGGCTGGGCACCGCCGCGTCGGGCGTCTGGGCCGTCTGCGCGGCCATGCTCGTGCCGCTAACCGTCTCCGACATCACCGGGCAGCCACTTACGAGCCGTCTCGATCCCTCGGCCATCTGGTCCGTGGCGAGCCTCATCGACGTCGCAGGCTCGTGGCGCTGGACCGCCCTGTTCGCCGCGATCGTCACGGTCCTCAGCATTCCCGTGCTGCGCTGGTCGTGGACGCCGCTGCTGCTCGTGGGCTCGTTGGTGACGCTGCTGCCGCTGGCGCTGACGGGTCACTCGTCTGCTGGCGGGTCCCACGACCTCGGCACCAACAGCCTGTTCATCCACCTCGTCGCCGGCGCCATCTGGGCAGGCGGGCTGCTCGCGCTGCTGGTGCACGCCATTCGCGGTGGCGAACATGCCGACGTCGCCGCGCGCAGGTTCTCCGCGGTCGCCCTGTGTTGCTTCGTGGCGATGGCCGTCTCGGGCGTGGTGAACGCCCTGGTCCGTATCCGCCTGGAGGACCTCGTCCACACCAGTTACGGCTGGTTGGTCGTGTGTAAGGCGGTCGCCCTGTGCCTGCTCGGCGCCCTGGGCTGGCAGCAGCGTCGTCGCGGCGTGGCCGCACTGCGGGTCGATCCCGATGCGCGACGGCCATTGATCCGGCTAGCGCTGATCGAGGCCGGGGTGTTCGGGTTGACGTTCGGCATCGCCGTCGCGTTGGGCCGCACGCCGCCACCGCCGCCCGCAGTCTTCAACCCGTCGGTGACGGCGGTCGAGATCGGCTACGACCTGGCGGGACCGCCGACCATCGCACGCGTTCTGTTCGACTGGCGCTTCGACCTGATCTTCGGTACCGCCGCGATCGTGTTGGCCGGTGTCTATCTGGCGGGTGCGTGGCGGCTGCGCAAGCGAGGGGACACCTGGCCGACGGGCCGGATCGTCGCCTGGCTGTGCGGAACCGCGGTGCTCTTGTTCACCACCTCGTCCGGGATCGGTCGCTACATGCCCGCGATGTTCAGCATGCACATGGCGGCGCACATGCTCCTGTCGATGATGGTGCCCGTGCTGCTGGTGCTCGGGGCGCCCGTGACCTTGGCGCTGCGTGCCCTGCCTGCCGCGGGCGGCGACGATCCGCCCGGCCCGCGCGAGTGGCTGCTGGCGGACCTGCACAGCCGGGTGTCGCGGATCCTGACCAACCCGATCGTCGCCACCGTGATCTTCGTCGCGGGTTTCTACGGTCTGTACTTCGGCGGCATCTTCGACGTCGCGGCCAGTAGTCACGCCGCGCACGTGGCGATGAACCTACACTTCCTGGTGACCGGCTACCTCTTCTATTGGGTGGTCATCGGTGTTGACCCGACGCCACGACCGATCCCACCCATCGCCAAATTGGCGGTGGTGTTCGCATCGCTGCCGTTGCACGCCTTATTCGGGGTGGTGCTCATGGGCACCAAGTCCGTGCTGGCCGGTAACTTCTACCAGTCGCTGCAACTGAGCTGGCACAACGACCTGCTGGGCGATCAACGACTCGGCGGTGGAATCGCCTGGTCGGCAGGTGAAGTCCCGCTCGTCCTGGTGCTGCTCGCGTTGCTCGTCCAGTGGCGGCGCAGCGATCAGCGGGTCGCGACGCGGATGGACCGGGCCGCCGACCGCGACGACGACGCCGACCTCGCCGCGTACAACGCAATGCTCGCCAAGCTGGCCAGCTTCGAGGACCGTTAGCCGTACGACGACACCACGTTGGCGTGCGTCATCGGTCGAGCTGGCGTGCGATCAGGTGCAGGGCGCGGGCGGTCGCCCTTGTCGAGTTGGCAACGGCCGCCGTATCCCAGCCTGCGCGCCCGGCGCCGGGGATGGCCTCCATCATGGTGGTATGCCACGAGGTATGCCATCGCTCGGGGAAGCAACGTTGCAGGAGGTCGAGCATGATCCGAACCGCTGTGGATGCGCCTGGAGATGCGCCGAGCAGACCGGCGATCGTGCCGTCGGCGCTGACGACGAGTTCGGTACCCTGTTGGATCACACCGATTCGGCGCCGATCAGGGGTGATCAGTTGCGCACGTTGACCAGCCGCCACGAGTTCCCATTGGCCAGGATCGGCGAGGGGGGGTAGTAGCGCTGCAACTGGGTGAACTTCCGTCGCGGGCGGGCGAGCTGGGTGATCAGGTACCTGATCAGCACCACATTCTGGATGAGTGCGGCCGTGATCACGTGCAGGTTGTGCCAGCGCATGGTGGTGAAGAAGTCGGTCCACCGGCCGTGTTTGAGGAGTTTCGTGCTGAATGACGCGTATGGCCCGAACAGTAAATACGGAGTGCCGTCGACGACGCGCTTATCCAGGTGGGGCACCGACATGGGGGAAGCACCACAACCCAAGCAGCACCAACCCGTCGCCTCAACGACTACCTACTCCAACACTTCGCGTAGACCCGACCTCACGCAGTGCTGTCACCAACGCCTTGTCCCGCGACGGCTAGCGCTTGATGCCGAGTCGACGCAGCGCCAGCGTGGCCGCGAGATGCCCGGACATGCCGTGCACCCCGCTGCCCGGTGGTGTCGACGCCGAGCAGATGAACTGGCCGGGCACGCCGGTCCAGTAGGGA
>NZ_JAVROT010000593.1:0-2553 GCF_032162605.1 Mycobacterium sp.
GGGGTGTGCCCCGGCCGGGGCACACCGCCACTCAGCCGACCATCTATCTCTGCAACCTCTGCAACGGCTTCCTCCACGACGGCGCCGACCCAGCCCGGAGCCGCCGTCCGACCATCTCGCGACGCGCGGGCTGTACGGCATTCGCGGGTGCGCCATCCGCAAAAGTGAACGACAACTCGCACCGGGCGCGTCAACTGCCTGCCGCTCGCGCGGCGAATCACCGCCGCCCACCCAACTCTGTACCCAGTGCACCGGCGCCCATACGGTCTCCCGCGAAGGCAACCACCGAGTGTCGGCAATCCGCTCCCTCTGGCGGCCTCACCGCTCACTAACCGACTTCGAAGTGCACGCCGACAGCACGGGGACGATCTCGTTAAAGGTGGTTCCGACGGTTTCATTGGGTTTCCGGCGGTTTTCATTAGCAGGTTTCGGCTGCCGGGAATCGGTCGCCGAAGGTGATCGCGAACGCGTTGAACACCGTTAACGAGATGGTCCCCGACCCAGCGAATGCCGACCGACTGTGGACGGTCTCCGAAGAACTGCTCAAGGCCGCCGAGTCGCGATTGGCGAGCTGCCGAAATCCGGGGCGACCTGTTCAGCAGCGCTCCCCAGTTCGATGCCTCCCCCCACCAGCCCATCAGTCTTCCGAGGGCGTCGAGTTGGTGGTCCTCTTCCCACGGGCGAGTTCCACGAGCTGGCGCGGCACGTCCATCCGCGGCAGCATTACTTCGATGAGCCACGCATGTTCGGGGTCCGAGGCACCCTGGAGGGCGTCCTGCAGCTCGCGGACTGTTCGGACCTTCGCGGTGCCTACGTCGGTGCCGCCCAGGGCGGCGGGCAGCTCTGTCCAGTTCCACTGGACGATGTCCTGATAGTCGGCCGTTGGGCTCTGGAGCAGCCGCTCGACCGTGTAGCCGTCGTTGTTGATGACGAACACGACGGGCCGGATACCGCGGGCGAAGAACGTACCGAGTTCCTGCACGGTCAGCTGCGCCGAACCGTCCCCGATGAAGAGGACCGGTCGCCGATCGGGCCGGGCCAACGCGGCGCCGAGCACGGCTGGCAAAGTAAATCCGATCGACGACCACACCGGCTGGCAGAGCAGGTCGGAGTCGAGTGGCAGCCGGAGATCGAGCACCCCATACAACGCCGTCCCGATTTCAGCGGCCACTGTCGTCGACGGCGGAAGCCAGTCCTGCACCCGTGCCCAGAATCGTTCGTGGTTCAGAGGTTCGTCCGGGTTCCCGCCAGGGACGGACGCGGGCACCGTGGCCGCGATCGAACTGGCGTCGGCGAACTGGCTGTTGCTCACCAGCTGGTTGAGGACCTGCAGCGAGTCCTCCAGCCGCACACCGGGGTACACCGCCCGCCCGATCCGCGCGTGATCGAGCGCAAGCTCCACCGCGAGGGCAGAGCTATAGCGGTGGGTGAAGGATCCGGTGGTGAAGTCGCTCTCCACCGTTCCGGCCATGACCAGAAGTGAACCGTTGTCGATCGCTGCCCGGGCCTCGTCCGACCGGGTGGCGGCGCCGACATAGGTGCCCAGGCTGGCCGGATCGTCCTCATCCAGCAGCGCTTTCGATCCGGGCTGGGACGCCACCCGGACCCCGGGCAGTCCGGCGAGTTCGGCCACCATCGTTTCCAGGCCTCGGCGATGTATGCGTGGCCCGGCCAGTATGGTGATCCCCTTCTCGTCGGCGAGACGACGTTCGAGGGCCATGCGGAACGCCTCGACCGCGGCAGGCTCACTACCCACGCACCGCAGAGGGATCTGCAAAGGTTGGCCGAGGACCGGCGCGTTCGCCACGTCCAGAGGCACACCGAGGTAGACGGGCTTGCTCGTGTTCAGTGCGATCTGCAGGACCCGGTCGATCTCCTGCGCCGCGGTGCGCGGATCCAGGACCGCCTGCGCCGCAGTGACTTCACGGGACATCCGCGCGAACCGCAGGAAATCACCGTCGAGCAAGGTGTGGTGCAGCGGGGCGCGGCGCTCGATCGCCGCACGCGAGGGCATGCCGACTATGTGCACCACGGGTACGTCTTCGGCGTAGCTGCCGGCGATGCCGTTGATCGCCGACAACTCGCCCACCCCGTGGGCAGTGACGAGCGCACCGAGGCGGCAACCCGCCCGGGCGTATCCGTCTGCGGTGTAGGCGGCATTGAGCTCGTTCGTCGATCCCGACCAGTCGATGCCCTCTACGGCGAGCAATTCGTCGAGTAGCGTCAGGTTGTAATCACCGGGCAGCCCGAAAAGATGGGTGACGCCGAGCTGTACCAGCCGCGTCGCCAGGTAGGAACCGACGGTTGTCGAGGTGGTAGCGGTTGTCATTGTGATTGCCTGACTTCGATGTGAATACCGGACGCTCTCCGGCCGGGTTGGGTGGGCAGCGAGATTCAGCCGACCGCTCTGTCCGCGTCTTCCCAGAACTTGGCGCGCAGCGCCTTCTTGTCGGGCTTGCCCAACGCGGTCATCGGCAGCGAGTCCACCACCACGACCTGCTTGGGCGACTGCACCGAACCCTTGCGGTCCTTGACCGCGGCCTGGATCTCCGA
>NZ_JAVROT010000594.1:0-29091 GCF_032162605.1 Mycobacterium sp.
GGTGCGAGACGCGAATGGCGACAAGGTCTTGCAGACCGTCTTCCCGTTTCCGGACTTCGAGGGAACTCCATCGGTCGCGATGGCGGACGTCAACGGGGACATGATCCTGGACCTGATCGTCGGCACCGGTCAGGGGGCATCCGCCGAGGTCGCCGTTTACGACGGCAACAACACCGAGGACGGGCTGTTCAAGACGGAGATCGCCCGCTTCGCCCCGTTCGACGCGGGCTTCAAGGGCGGCGTCACCGTCGCGGGCGCCGACATCGACGGAAACGCCATGGCGGACAACATCGTCGTCGGCTCGGGACCTGGCATGCAATCGCAGGTGAAGGTCTTCTCCTCGACGCTTCCTGGGGAATCCGGTAAGGCGCCCGAGGTGTTCTCCGCCTTCACCCCGTATCCCGATTCCGAGTCGGGGGTGACGCTGGCCACCGGTCTGGTCGAATCGGGGTCGGGCAGGGAGAGCATCGTGACGGCTCCAGGTCCCGGTGACGCACCGCTGATCAAGACCTTCCGCTACGACCTGTACGTTCCGACCGCCCGGTCGCGAGCCAATGGAACTTCGCCGCAAGAACATTCGGGTGGTCCGACGGACCCCCGCATGACGTCGCAATTCATGGCGTACGGCGAGGACTACAAGGGCGGCGTCGGCCTCTCGACGGGCTGGGTCGCGGGTGCCGAGGGAGGCGCGAAGAGCATCGTCACCAGCCAACTCGAGGGTGACGGCGCGGTGCGGGTGTGGTCCAGCGGATCGGGCCTCGACGGTCAACCGGGCATATACCTCGACGACCCGAACCACCACGAGGAGAACGTCAAGTACGCCCAGATCGCATCGTTCGCACCGTTCCCGGGTGCCAAACCCGGTGTGACGGTGGCCACGACGAGCACCAGCTACGGTGCCGACCTGCTGGTGGCCGGGGTGACACCTGGCGGTCAGGAGGTGCGCAAGTACAGCTTGAGCCGGTCGGGACCGGACGCCACGACGCTGAACCCGACGGTGGTGTCGACGCTTCCGGCGATGCCGGGGCTGACGGCTGCAACCCCGCTTGGCGGCAGATAGCGAGCGGTTCTGCTCAGAGCAGCGCGGGCAGCGAAAAGTGCTGAAGTCAGGGCATTGTCGACCTATGACCGACGACAAGCAGCCGCTGTTCAATCAGCAACTACGCGACAATCTGTTCCGCAAGCGTGTGCTCGTGTTGGACGGCGCGCTCGACGACGACAACGGGACCGTCCTCGCCACGCAACTCCTGACGCTCGCCACCGATGATGTCGACCAGGACATTGCGCTGTGGATCCACTCACCAGGCGGTTCGGTGCCGGCGATGCTCGCCATCCGCGACGTGATGCGCCTGGTGCCATGTGACGTCTCGACGCTCGCTCTCGGATTGGCTTGCAGTGCAGGACAGTTCCTGCTGTCGGCGGGAGCTCCGGGCAAGCGCTCCGCCCTCCCACACGCGCGCATCCTGATGCACCAGGGATCGGCAGGTATCGCCGGCTCGGCGGTCGAGGTGGAAGTCCAGGCCGATGACCTGCGACATACCCGCGACACCGTGCTCGGGATCATTGCCGAGGATACGGGTCAGGATATCGAGCACATCTTCACCGACTCGCTGCACGACCGTTGGTTCACCGCCGAGCAGGCCCGCGAGTACGGTTTCATCGACCGCATCGTCGAGCAGTTCTCCCAGGTCGTGCCGATTCACAAGCAGCAGTTCGGGATCGGCGCGCGCGCATGAGCACGTACACGATCCCGAATGTGGTCACGCGTAACGCCACCGGCGAGCGGATCATGGATGTCTACTCGCACCTGCTCACCGAGCGAATCGTCTATCTCGGCACGGCGATAGATTCCGGGGTGGCCAACGCGCTCATCGCGCAGCTGCTGCATCTGGAGGCCGACAACCCGGAGCAGGAGATCAGCCTCTACATCAATTCCGAGGGCGGCGACCTGTCGGCGATGCTGGCGATGTACGACACGATGCGGTTCATCAAGGCGCCGGTGGCGACGACGTGCATCGGGCAGGCCGTCGCGGCCGGGGCGGTGCTCCTCGCGGCGGGCGCGCCGGGCCGGCGAGCGGTACTGCCGCACACCAGGGTCGTGCTGTACCAGCCGGCGGCGCAGGGCCGTGGCACCATTCCCGACCTGATCCTGCAAGCCGACGAGGTGGTCCGAGTACGCAACCAGCTCGAGGCCATCCTGGCCCGGCACACCGGACGCAGTGTGGAAGAACTGCGGCACGACACCGACCGTGACCGCGTATTCGATGCCGAAGGTGCGGTCGCCTATGGCCTGGCCGACCACCTTCTCGACCAGCGAGTCTAGGCCGCCATCAGGATGGGACCGGCAGGCCGGCGAGCGGCGGGACGGCTCAGGTCAGCCGAGATGCCACCGAGCAGGCGGACCAACTCGATACCGAGTGCTCCGGAGACCGCCGCGATCATCTCGCTCGACGGCTCCTTGCGGCCGCGCTCGATCTCGGAGAGGTATTGCGGCGAGATGCCTGCGCGCTCGGCCACGTCGATCAGCCGGGCGCCCTGGTCTTCGCGCGTAGCACGCAGCTTGCGGCCAAGCACCTCGCGCCACAGTGGGTCGGGCTCCGGCCTTCGGTCGGGATGGATGCGGATGATCTCGCCCATGGCGACATCATCGCTGGACCGCACGGGCAACGGAAGGATGTTCGCTGCCAGCGCAGCACACCGGGCCTCGCACGATCTGGAGTTCGTGGAAGGCAGACCACTACGGCAGGTGCCAGAACTGGGTGGTGACCAGATATATGGCGGCCGTCCACGCCCATCTACGAGCGCCGCAGTTCGAAGATCGGTATGACGCGGTCGAGGTGTTGTTGGTGCGGCAGGCTTCCGCACGGATTTATCCGCTTGGCCTGCGCGCCGGCAGTTGTAGGGCTAGATTTTGATCTTAAATATAAAAACCAATCTACAAGTGGACGATGTGGAGAAAATGTGTCGCGACGGTTGTGGGATTCATCGGCACAGATCCGTCGGGGTTCCGTGGCCACCATGGCCGTCGCTGCGATGCTGACGCTCGTGTCATGCTCGGCTCCGGGCGGTACCGATGACACCGCGGACCCCGGTTCGGGAAGTGATTGTGCGAATGGTCCGGCCGTGAAGGAATCGGAGAAGGTCAAGGGGATGTCGCCCGAGCAACGGGAGTCGACACTGGCGGCCGACGCGAAGGCGGTCAACAAGGGTGCGATCAGCTGGTACACCGAGCTGAACGACTACGACATCATCGCCGGGCCGTTCGAGGACAAATACCCCGGCCTCACCGTGTCGGTCTACCGGGCGGGAACCGAGGACATCAGACAACGGGTGATCGAGGAAGCCGCCGCCGGATACCGCGGGTCAGACGTCATCCAGCTCGACTACCTCGGGATGGATCCGCTCGACAAGGAACGCCTACTGGCCCCCGCGGACACGCCGCAGGTTTCGCACCTGGTGCCCGAGGCGAAGTACAAGAACTTCACCGGCGACTCACTCAAGATCACCGTGCCGGCATGGAACCCCAAGCTGCTGCCGCCGGATCAGGCGCCGAAGTCCCTGCAGGATCTCGCCGATCCCCGATTCAAGGGAAAGCTGGCTGTCGAAGGTACCGACGTCTTCTGGTTCGCCGCAGAGGTCACGAACATGACGGACAACGAGGGCATGACGAAGGACCAAGCGGTCGATGTGTTCCGCAAGATCGCTTCGAATGCGGCGATCACCGACGGGCACACCGCCACTACGGAATTCGTGGTCGCCGGGCAGTACGCCATCGCTGCAAACAACTTCGTCCACCGAATCGTCGAGTTGCAGGGCAAGGGTGCCCCGATCGAGTTCAAGCCGGTGCAGATACCCGCGGTCGTCGACGTCTCGGCGTATGCGATCCCGTGCCAGTCGGGAAATCCCGCCGGCGGGATGCTGCTGGAGGACTTCGTGATGTCCACGGCCGGGCAGCAGGCACTGCTGGACAACGGACGCACGCCCGTCGACGTCGAGCTCAACAAGAAATCCCTTGGCGGTGTCGACCTGCACGAGGTGAAGGTGGACGAGAGCGCCATCACCGCCGACTACTCGGCGTGGGAAGACCTGTGGCGCGACGTGGTACAGAACGGGACGAAGACCGGCTGATCGAGCAGCTTCTGCGGAAAGGATTCTGGTGATCTTCGTAGATTCGGTCTTGCGTCTGCGGCACGCCTATCTCGGTGCCGGTGAGTGGGCAAGGGACATTGATATCGCGTCGATCGGCGGCACCATCGTCGCGGTCGCGCCCGTTGGGTCCCTGGATGACGCGATCGGCCCCCACACCGCGAAGGTCGATACCGGAAACTCCTATGCCTATCCGGGTTTCGTGGATTCGCATACTCACACCAAGCGAGCCGCACTGATCGGCACCACCTTCCTGGACTGCGGTGCGGGGGCGGTGTCATCGCTGACCGAGATTCTGGACATGGTGGCCGCGCGGTCCGCCGAACTGCCGCAGGGAGAGTGGCTCCAGGGCGACAACCTGAACCCTTCCTACCTCCGGGAGGGCAGGTTCCCGGACCGCTACGAACTCGATGCCGCCGGCTCGGGCCGGCCCGTCATCGTGCGCGCCTCCGGCCGGCATGTGGTGAACGCGAGTTCGAGCGCGCTGGCGGCGGGCATCGACGCCGGCACCGATGACCCACTCGGGGGCAGGATCGAGCGCGACGAACACGGTGAGCCGACCGGTGTCCTGCATGAGCGAGCGAAGCTGCGACTCGACGTCACGCAGCCGAACACGTTGGTGCCCACCGTTTCTGTCGACGTCCGTCTCGAGGGACTGCGGACTACGCTGCGCCGGTTCCACGGGTACGGCACGACGACGATCCACGAGATCCCGCGCAACCCCGACGAGCTCAGCGACTATCTGCGGCTGCGGGCGGCCGGCGATCTGTCCGTGCGCGTCGTCTTCTACGTGCGCGGCTGGGAGGCGGCCACCCGGCTGGAGTTCCTGACGGGGCTGGGCCTGCGGTCCGACTTCGGCGACGATCGGTTGCGCATCGGCGGAGTCAAGTCCGCGGCGCCACCAGGTTCTTCTGGGCGTGGCTCATTCTTGCGACCGCAGCGTCCGTCGCAGGGAACGTTGCCCACGCAGTACTCAACTCACTCAGGGAAGTGCCGGGCGGCAACGGCGGCGATGGGCGGCAGCGGCGGTAGCATCGCCACCAAGCGCCGGGGGCACAGCGGAGACGGCTGACCTCGGTGATGGCTGCTCAGGGCAGGTGCCAGAACTGGGTGGTCACCAGATAGATGGCGGCCGTCCAGAACGCCATCGCCGCCACGACGATGGCAATGCCCCGCCAATTGGTAGTGGTCGCGGACGCCTCCGGCGGCGGTCGCAACCAGCGCTTCAGCAGTGGATTGACGTAGTACGGCATGGTGAAGAAGCTCATGAGGAAGCTCGAGAGCAGGTTTCCGACGAGCATGCCCAGCCACAGCGGCATCTTCAGTGGGGACAGCGCCAGGGTGAGGATCACCACGGTCGGGTAGAGGCCCACCCACACCGCGATGGACGTCTTGGTGTCCGACGGGGGCGGCGCCTCGTTGCCGTTGTCGTCGAACGCGAACCAGCTGCCGAACGAGTTGTCGACCGTGCGAAGGCTGTAGTCGTGGAACCGCCTGCCCTCGGCCAACAGCTGCCTGCGCTCGTCTGACGCCAACCAGATGTCCAGGTCGGCAGCGCTGTCGTACCGGTACAGGGCGGTCCACTCATCCTGGACGCCCTCGATCGGGCGGAACAGCTCAGACCCGCGAAAGCCACTGAAGGCCGTCTCCGCCAAGCGAAGTCGGTCCTGCCAGGCGAGGAACTCCTCAACGTGATCGGGACCGACCCGATGGCTTATCACGACGGTGACGAGCTGATCGGTCGGCTTGGCGGCACCGCCGACGACCTGTTGGGTGGCAGGGCCGTCCAGGTACTGCCGCCCGACTGCCACCCGATCCTGCCGGGTCGCGCTGTTGATCCAGGCCTGGACGTTGGCCACCGAGTCGAATCGGTAGACCACGACCCAGTCCGGCTGCAGTTCCGTGGGCGCGGTGACCTCTGCCCCGAGGAAACCCGGGTAATGGGCAGCGGCTCTGTTCGTTTCGTGCTGCCACGCCGCGAACTCCCTCTCGGAGCCGGGCTTTACCGGTAGGCCGATGATGACGGTGGCAGCGTTGTCAGTGGGTAATTCAGTGGGCATGGGCCGACGCCAGGCGTTCGTATATGCGGTCGGGAGTGAACGGTAGGTCGCGGTAGCGGACACCCGTCGCATCCTCGAGCGCATTGGCCAACGCGGGCGCCACGGGGTTGATGCAGCACTCCGCCATGCCCTTGGCCTTCATCGGCCCCACGGAGTCAGTGGATTTCACGAACAGCACCTCCGTGCGGGGGACGTCGGCGTAGGTGGGAATGCGATAGTTGCGCAGGTTCGGGTTGACCATCACACCCTCGTCGTCGACGCGGAAGTTCTCGGTCAGCGCGAAGCCGATGCCCATGGCGACGCCGCCGTCGACCTGACCGCGCACCTGCGCGGGGTTGATGATCGTCCCGGCGTCGGTGGCGTGCACGCTGTAGAGGATGCGGATCTCACCGGTGACCCGATGAACGGCGATGCGGAATCCGTGGGTGTTCGACGTGACGCTGCGCGGTGAACCGTATGCCTTGCGGGACTCGGTGAACCGGACGCCTCGGGATCGGCCCGCTTCGATGAGTTCGAGCAGCGAAAGGCGGGTGTCGCCGCACACGACCCCGTCGTCGTCCATCGAGCAGTCGGCGACGTCGGCGCCGGTGACCGATGCCGCGAATCCCACGATGCGGTTCCGCAGGGCGGTCGAGGCGTAGTTCACCGCGTTGCCCGCCACGAACATGCCTGCACTAGCGAACGCGCCGGTGTCGAATCCGGTTCTGTCGGTGTCGGATTGCACCAGGTGTATCCGATCCGGGGTGGTGCCTAGGTTCGTCGCTGCGATCTGCACGTGCACGGTGGAGGTTCCCTCACCGAATTCCACGGTGCCGACGGCGATCTCGTAGATTCCGTCGTCGCGCAGCGTTGCCCATGCATCGGAGATGTGGTCGGTGGGTGGGGCGGTCTCGTGCAGGGAGGTCGCGGCCCCCGCGCCGACGAGCCAATCCTCGCCAAGCTCTCGTCCGCTGTCGTCGAGCCGCAACGCCTCGTCGACGAGGTCGATGCACTGCATGATGCCGTCCTCGGTGAATTCCACGTCATCGGCATGGTCGGCGAGCGCCAGCAGGGCGTCACCCGGGCGTACGACGTTGCGCCGCCGCAGCTCCGACGGGTCGATACCGAGTTTGACCGCCAGCTCGTGGATCGCGCACTCCACCGCGAAACCCGGCTGCGTCATTCCGTAGCCGCGCAGCGCCCCGCTCGGCACGTTGTTCGTGTAGACCGACCAGGCGTCGAACTTCTTGTTGGGACAACGGTAGAGCGCGATCGCGGCACCGGCGGCGAACAGCGTTTCACCGCCGTGGTTTCCGTACGCGCCGGTGTTCGACACGTTGCGGTAGCCGAACGCGGTCAGCGTCCCGTCGGCCTTGGCGCCGAGTTTCACCGTCACCTTCATCGGGTGCCGCGGCGAGGCGGTGGTGAACTCCTCCTCCCTGGTGAACTCCCACGACACGGGGCGTCCGGTGTCGAGCGTGGCCAGTGCGGCCAGGTCCTCGGAGATCAACTCCTGCTTGCCCCCGAAACCGCCGCCGACGCGCGTGCAGAACACGCGCAGCTGGTCAGGGCGCAGGCCGAACAGATAGGACAGTTTGACCTTGGCGACCGACGGCGACTGCGAGGCGGTGCGGACGTTGAGCCTGCCGTCCTGCATCCAGGCGATCGTTCCGTGGGTCTCGAGGTGTGCGTGCTGCACGCGCGGCGAGAAGTAGGTGGCTTCGTGGACCACGTCGGCCTCGGCGAATCCTGCTTCGGCATCGCCGATTTCGCCGTGCAACTCCAGGAGGATGTTGTGGTCCTTGTCATGGGCGAATGGGTCGTCGTAGCAGTGCAGCTGGGGGGCGCCGTCGGCCATCGCCTCCTCGGGATCGAAGACCGCGGGCAGGATCTGGTACTGCACGACGACCTTGCGGGCGCCCTCCTCGGCGGCCCGGACCGAGTCGGCCAGCACTGCCACCACCCGCTGGCCCGCGAAGCGCACGACGTTGTCGAGCATGTAGGTGTCGTCGGGGTCGACGAGATGGTCGGTGTGGATCGCGGTGCTGTAGCGCTTGCGGGGGACGTCCTCCCACGTGTACACGCGATGCACGCCCGGCACGGCCAGTGCAGCCGACTTGTCGATGGACACGATGCGGGCATGCGCGTGCGGCGAGTGCAGCACCTTGAGGTGCAGCATGCCCTCCATGTGGGTGTCCATCGTGAACTCGACGGTTCCCGTCACGACGCCGGTGGCGGCGGGTGCTCCGACGCTGGTGCCGACTGCTTGACCCGATTTGGCCTCCTCGATGGCGCTGACCCCGTTGACTGCATCCTCGATGGCGCGATAACCGGTGCAGCGGCAGAGGTTTCCCTTCAGCGCGCGGGGCAGATCCTGCTTCTGCTCCTCGGTGAAGGTCGCCGCGGTCATGATCATGCCCGCGGTACAGAAGCCGCATTGGAAGCCAGCCGCTTCGCGGAACTGCTCCTGCATGGGATGCAGGTTCTCACGCGTGCCGAGACCCTCGATGGTGGTGACCTCGCGGCCGTCGGCGCGGAACGCTGGCGTGATGCAACTGTGCACCGGAGTTCCGTCCAGCCACACCGTGCAGGCGCCGCAATCGCCTGCGTCGCAACCCTTCTTGACGCCGTGCACGCCCAGCGACCGAACGAAGGTGCGTAGGCACTGGCCGGGGTCGGGCTCGGCGTCGTACCGCGCGCCGTTCACCGTGTAGGTCATCGGTGGGCTCCCGTGCTGAGTTCAATGCGGATCTCTTCAGCGAAGTGCGTGGCCAAATGGCGGCGGTGATCGGGAGTGCCATTGGGGTCGTCGAACCAGACGTCGTCGCTGATGTCGTCGATACCGTGCGCCAGGGCATCGGCGGTGGGCATGGCGTCGAACGCCAACCGGACTGGATGGGTGGTGCCCGCGGTAATGGTGAGCAACAGGTCGTCGGTGCCGGGGGTTTGCGTGGCGATCATGAAGATCGTCGACCGGCCCATGTGGGTCAGGGTGAAGCGCCGGTAGGCATACCGCTTGCGCAGCGCGCTCGACGGAATGTGGATGCTGTGCAACAACTCGCCAGGTCCGAGGACGTTCACGTGGTTGCCGGTCACGAAGTCGGCTGCCTCGACGCAGCGTTCGCGACCGCTTGCCGGCCACAGCCGGTATGTCGCCTCCAGGGCGACCGTCATGGTGATCATCGGACCGGCAGGCAATGACATGCAGACGTTGCCGCCCACCGTTGCGGAGTTCCAGACCTTGAACGACGACAGGAAGGCTTCGCAGCTGGTGCGCAGGAGCGGTGCGGCCGTCCAGTCTCGCGGGCCTGCGTGCGCATACAGGTCGGCAATGGTGCACATCGCACCGATCTCGAGGCCGTCGGCGTCGGTCAACAGCGAATTCCAGCCTAGAGGTGCAAGGTCGATGAGGCGCCGCACGTCCGGTTGCTGATCCGAGAAGAGCCACGTTCCGCCCGCCAACCAGGCATCGCCGGGACGCCACAGAGGGCCAGGTGGGTTGGGCGCCTCCCGGATGACTTCCTCGATCGTGGTGATGTCCACCGTTCGTGCTCCCAGCTCAACGATGTGGTTGCCTCGCCGCGGACCCGACGCACCGACGGCTGACTCTAAGGCACCTCGAGGCGGCGTGCCGGGCAGTCCGCAAAAGTCGGCCTTCACGGATGTCAGTTTTGCCCAGGGGCGACAAAAGGGCAGTCCGGAGCTCGATGGGCGCCGAGACGATCGTTTGCTGAGGCCCGACTGTGAAATCACCACATCCCTGGCGGGCATTCAGCGGGGCGGTTAGCGTGGCTCGCGACATCACCACCGAGACGTGACGGGCGTGCCTGGATGACCGCATCGATCGACGTCGCGTTGCCGCGTCTTCACACGACCGAGGAGTAACGGATGGCAAGCCAGGTTCACTTGGGTCACGTCTTTCACGTGGCGGGTACCCCGCTGGTGACCGAGGCCGCTGAAGCACTGGTGTCGATTCCCGACGGCGCGCTGGTGATCGACGATGGTGGCCGGATCGTGTACTGCGGTGAGCGTGCCGAGATCCCAGGCGATTACGCGTCGGGCGCAGTGCGCGACCATCGCCCTGGGTTCCTGCTGCCGGGGTTCGTCGACACCCACGTCCACTTCCCGCAGACCTATGCCGGCGACTCCTATGGCGGTGGACAGCTGTTGGAGTGGCTGAACCTCTGCATGTTCCCGGCGGAGTCGAAGTTCTCCGACCCCGACTTCGCGCAGCAGGCCGCCGTGGACTTCTGCAAGCGCAGAGTGGCGGCGGGAACCACCGCGGCCATGGCATTCGGCTCGGCGTTCCCTCACGCGCAGGACGCACTGTTCAACGAGTCGTTGAAGGCCAACCTGCGCATCGTCAGCGGCAGAGGCATTCAGACCGTCGGGCCCGAGAGCGCGAAGGCGTTGATCACGTCCGAGGCGGACGCGATCCGGTTGACGCGCGAGGAGATCGAGAAGTGGCATGCCGCCGACACGGGTGACGTCGACACGGCGCTCCTGCACGTCGCGATCGTGCCGAGGTTCTCGCTGTCGGTGACCACCGGGACGTTGAAGAGCCTCGGCGACCTCTACGACGAGGTGCGCCACCGCGGCGTGTACTTCCACAGTCACCTCAACGAGAACAACCGCCCCGGCACCGGCGAGGTCGACAGCACCAAGGAAGCCTATGAGGTGGACACGTACCTCGACACCTACGACGGCAAGTTCCTGCCCGGCTCGAAGGTGGGCGGCAAGAGCCTGCTGGGCCGACGCTCGATCCTGGCTCACTGCGTACACATGCAGGACGTCGAGCTGGCCCGGATGGCGGAGACCGGTTCGTCGATCTCGCACTGCCCGATCTCGCAGCTCTTCCTCGGGTCGGGCACCATGCCGTGGAAGCGGACCGTGGCCGCGGGAGTGAACATCTCGTCGGGAACCGACATGGGCGGCGGTGACGAGTGGCTGATCCCACGCGTGCTCGGTGACGCGTTCAAACAACACATGAATGAGGTCGGCGCGGAAGGAGTTTCCCTGCACCCCGCCGAGATGCTGTTCGTCGGCACGCTGGCCGGTGCCCGCGCACTGGACATGGAGAACCGCTTCGGCAACTTCGACGTCGGCAAGGAGGCCGACTTCGTCGTGATCGATCCGTCGGGCACCCCGCAACTCGGGGGCACCCTCGCCAAGGCGGTTCGATCCGACGATCCCGGGTTGGCGCGCGAGCAGACCCTCTTCGGGCTGCTGATGGGCATCCGGGAGTCGTCCATCGCGGCGGTCTACGTGCAGGGCCGCAAGGCGACGGCCGGGTAGGGGACACCGTGAGCGCGCAGCGTGGCGCGGCAGGGTCCATCACGGCGGTGACGATCTTCCATCCCGCCGCGGATCCGGAGGCCTTCGACAGCTGGCTGTCCGGCCTGCGGGCGTCGGCCCGTGCGGCCGCGGGCTTTACGTCCAGCGCGATGTCGGTCCACGACGCCGAGCTGGACTGGGCCATGGCGGTGACCTTCTCCAGCGAGCAGCTTCTGCATGACTGGCTGGACAGCCGCGATCGGCGCTCGGTGCTCGAAAATGGCCAGTCCCAAGGGTTCTGGAGTCGAACGACGGATCTGATACTCGGGGATGGCATCGACGACGTCCCCGGTGTCAGTGCGTTCCGGCACGACGTGGCCTCGGGCAAGGAGACCGAATTCCGGGCGGTGCAGGATCGGCTCGCCGGTGCGAGCTCGAAGTTTCCCGGTTACCAGGGCACTGTTCTGCTGCCCCCGGAAAACGGCAACGAGTGGTTGTCGATGCTGCGGTTCAGGACGCCGGAGCAGCTGGCCACCTGGCTGCGCTCACCGGAGCGGGAGCAGGCACTGCCAGGTCTGCGGTCCAGCCTGACCAAGGGCTTTTCGGCCGTCTCGCAGACCACGCCGTTCGCGACCACGGTGCGCGTTCAGAACGGTCGGACGTTGATGACGCCGAACTGGAAGTCGGCGATGTTGGTGCTGCTGGTGCTCTACCCGACGGTGATGGTGCTGTCCCGCTTCTTCGGGCCACTTCTGGACCGCGCGGGGGCAGAGCCGTGGCTGGCGCTGTGGGTCAGCCAGATCGTCAGCGTCTCGGCGCTGCAGTGGTGGCTGATGCCCAACGTGACGCGCCCCTTCCGCAAGTGGCTGGACCCGGTGGACGGCGCGGGCTCTCGGATCAGTCTGATGGGCGCGGCGATCATCGTCGGCGGCTATGCCCTGACGCTGGTGGCGTTCGCGACGATCAAGTGGCTGCAGTTCTGGGACTACCTGGATTGAGTTTGCCGGTCAATTTAATTGACCTGCCGTATAGTCGAGAAAACCAGCGCTGGTGGCCGATTCCTAAGCCCCTTGACGCTGAAAGGACTTCCAAGTGGCTTTGCTATTGCCTGAGCGGACGGCCCGTGCCGGGGTGCTGCTCGGCGCCGTCTTCCTCGCCATGCTGCTCGCTCTCCGGTTGCTGGGGCCCGTGGATGGCCCCGCGATAGCTCGGGTCGTCAGTGAAACGGCCTTCGTGGTCTTCGGGTTGTTCGCCGTCGGCTGCGCGTTTGCTGCAGCGTGCGCAAACAACGGTAGGGGGCGGATGGCATGGACCTGCATCACCGTCGGCGCGGCCTGCTGGGTCTTCGGAGGCGTGGTCAAGTCGCTCTACCCCCTCGCACGCGCTGCCGCCGTCCCGTTCCCCTCGGAGGCCGACGCCGGGCTCCTCGCGCTGCCGGTCGCGACGTGCGTTGGGCTCCTGCTGATGCCCGTCGGGCACTCCGGCCTGTCCGCAGCCCGGCTGTTGATGGACGGGCTGACCGTCTTCGGATCGTTGTTCCTGATCGGCTGGGTCGCGATCCTGCGCGATCTGATTGGTCTCGGTGGCGCAAGCCCGTTCGCGTTCGCCGTCGCGCTGGCCTACCCGATCCTCGATCTGGTCGCGATCGCGATTGGAGTGCTGGTGCTGATCCGGGCCAGGGGTGTCGTGCGACTGCCCGTCGCGCTCCTGCTCGCCGGGGTCGTGCTGATGGCCGTGTCCAACGTCGCCTACCGCCACCTCGTCGCGCACGGCGGCTACACCAGAGGCGACCTCCTCGACGCCGGCTGGGCGGCGGCGATGCTGGCATTCGGTCTCGCCGCGCTCGCAAGCTCTCGGCGGGACCGCACGGATCGCAGTGGCGCGGCGAACGTCTCGTCGTGGTTGCCCTACATTCCGGTTGCAGTGGCGGGCGTCGTCGTCGTTAAGGATCTCGTCAACCCTGCGTCGGCGACGGAGTTGACCGGCGCCGCGTTGCTGGTGATCATCGTCCTGTTCCGGCAGATCCTCGTGGCGGGGCAAAACCAGCGATTGTGGGCCGTCGTCGCCGATCAGGCGCTGCGTGATCCGCTGACCGGACTGGCCAACCGGTTCCTGTTCCACGACCGGCTGACGCACGCCGTCGAGCTCCACAAGCGTGAATTGTTCGGCGTGCTGGCAGTGCTGTCGCTGGACCTCGACCACTTCAAGCAGGTCAACGACGGGCTGGGGCATGCGGCCGGGGACGCCCTTCTGGTGGAGGTTGCGACGCGGATCCTCGACGCGGTGCGCAGCGGCGACACGGTTGCCCGCCTTGGCGGTGACGAGTTCGCCATCCTGATCGAAAAGGGGCCCGAGAGCCCAGAACTCATCGCGCAACGGGTCGTCGACGCGTTCGACGAGCCGTTCGTGGTCGACGGCCACGCGCTGTCCATCCGGGCCAGTGTGGGCTTGTCGATCGCGCCGGCCCGCGACCTCGATCTGCGCACCGACGTGCTGCTCAAACAGTCGGATCTGGCGATGTACACGGCGAAGCGGACCCGTACGGCGGGCGTACACACGTTCGCGTCGGGCATGGCCCCGCTGCGCCTCGACACACTCGCGTCCGAGGAGCGCGGGGGCGCTGACGTCGGAGATGACGGAGCCGAGCTCCTCGAAGACCTTCGACGCGCCGTCGACGACGGTGAGCTCGCCGTGGTGTACCAGCCGAAGATCGACCTCGGCACCGGCGGCATCGTCGGCGTCGAGGCGCTGGTCCGTTGGCCACACCCCGAACACGGATTGCTGGAACCGGCCGCCTTCCTCCCGCTGGTCCGGCACAACGACCTGATGGACGCCGTCACCGATCTGGTGTTCGAGAAGTCGCTCGCCGACGCGGCGCACTGGCGTGACTGTGGCCAGTCGGTCCCGGTTGCCGTCAACCTGTTCGCGCCGTCCTTCGACGACTTCGACCTACCCGGCCGGTTGACCGCGGCGCTGTCGGTCCACGGGCTGGCGTCGACGATGCTGACGGTGGAGATCACCGAAGACCTTGTCGTGCAGGACTTCGAGAGGACCCGAACCGTGCTGGAGCGGCTGCGCGAGTCTGGCATCCGGGTGTCGATCGACGATTTCGGCAGCGGTTACAGCGGGCTTCAGTACCTGCGGGAGCTCCCCGTCGACGAGGTGAAACTGGATCGGGAGTTCATCGTTCCCATCCTGGAGGACCCCCGTGCCGCCTCGATCGTTCGCGCCGTCATCGCTCTCGTCCACGATCTTGGAGTGATCTGCGTCGCCGAAGGCGTGGAGAACGCGGCCATCGTCGAGCAGCTCAAGGTGTACGGCTGCGACGTCGCGCAGGGCTACCACTACGGCCCCCCGGTCGCCGGCCCGTCTCTGCTCGAGAAACTGTCGACCTTCGCTCCATTGGTGATACAGCAGTAATACCGCGCAGGGATTCACCAGCGGCCGGTCGCGACGTCGTGCACCGCATCGGCCGCGTGGCCGGGGCCGCCGTCGCGGTGCATCTCGGCACGGATCGCATCGAGCCGCAGGCGGGTCTGGCGATCGGCGGCGAGACCCAGGACGGCCGCCCGAATGTCGCCGGCGTCCGGGGGATCCGACCGCAGACGGCCACCCACGCCGATCGTCTCGAGTCGGTCCGCATTCCCGAACTGGTCGACCGCCTGGGGGATCGCGATCATCGGGACGCCCTGCCACAGCGCCTCGGTGCACGAGCCCATTCCGGCGTGGGTGATGAAGGCGTCGGCCCGACGCAGAACTGCCACCTGGGTGACCGTGCTTCGAACCTGAACCCAATCTGGAACGGGGCCAAGTTCTTTCGGTGCAATCCGAGTACCGATGCTCAACACCAGCCGCCAGCCGGTGCCGTCGAGTGCCTCGATCGCATTGCGGTACACGTCGATGCGGTCGGTGTAGGCCGTGCCGAAGGCCAGCAGTGCCAACGGTCCCTCGCCGTTCGGGGGCGTCCAGTCGCCGGGATCCTCGCGGTGCGGGTCGATGCAAGGCCCGACGAACCGGTAGTTGTCGCCAACCCGGTCCGCGTGCGGCTGCATGGTGCGCGGGATGAGGATGAGGCAGCGGGTCGGACGGCCGGTCACCTCGTCGAAGGTCGACGACGAGCCGGTGAGCCAATCGTCGAATGCACGCCGATAGTCCGCATATCCTGGGCTGTGCAGAATCGGCGCCAGCACCTCGGCCATGTCGTCGTGGTAGCCGTCCCACGCGACGATGCTCGGCGACAACTGCGCAGCGGGTATGCGCCAGCTTGCCGCGGCGACGGGTCCGGCCATGCCGCCGATGTCGTAGAGCATCACGTCGGGCCGATCGTCGTCGAGGGCGGCGTGCACCTGCGGCAGGACGTGCAGCCGATCACGTCGGCGCCGGTGGGTCTCACCAGCCCGGCGAGGTGGCTGCTCACCAGGTAGGACACCCGATCGCCGCGCCTGACCAGTTCGTCGACCAGTGCGAGGTGGGGATGGATGTGGCTGGGGGCGGACGCTGCCACGACGGCGACGTGCATGGGTGATCGCTCCCTGGCGTGTGGATTACTGCGCGCGGATGGCGTGTCCCATAGGAAACCGCACCGTCGGTGGCGGCGTCCACCGAAATTGATCAAAGTTGAGCGGAACAGACTCAACCTTGACTACGTTGCACAAGACGACAAGCATTTTCGCCACCCCTTTTCGCACTGAATGGAGGAAAGTCGTGGACTCGTTCAACCCGACCACGAAGACCCAGGCGGCGCTGACCTCAGCGTTGCAGGCGGCCACTGCCGCAGGCAACCCGGAGATCCGGCCCGCCCATCTGTTGATGGCGCTGCTGACCCAGAACGACGGGATCGCCGCGCCCCTACTCGAGGCCGTCGGCGTTGATCCCGCGATCATCAGGACCGAGGCCGCGAGCCTCGTCGAACGGTTGCCCAGGGTCAGCGGCGCCAACTCGACGCCGAACCTGTCGCGGGAGTCGCTGTCGGCGATCACCGCCGCCCAGCAGCTGGCTACTGAGATGGACGACGAATACGTCTCCACCGAGCACCTGCTCGTCGGCCTGGCTACCGGGGACAGTGACACAGCCAAGCTCCTCACCGGCCACGGCGCGTCCCCGCAGGCGCTGCGCGACGCGTTCACCAAGGTGCGCGGCAGTGCCCGTGTGACCAGCCCCGACCCCGAAGGCACCTACCAGGCCCTGGAGAAGTACTCCACCGACCTGACCGCCGCCGCCCGCGAGGGCAAGCTCGACCCGGTCATCGGGCGCGACAACGAGATTCGGCGTGTCGTGCAGGTTCTAAGCCGTCGCACCAAGAACAACCCGGTGCTCATAGGTGAGCCAGGCGTCGGCAAGACCGCGATCGTCGAGGGACTGGCCCAGCGCATCATCGCAGGCGACGTGCCGGAAAGCCTTCGCAACAAGACCGTGGTGTCCCTCGACATGGGCTCGATGGTCGCCGGCGCCAAGTACCGCGGCGAGTTCGAGGAACGCCTCAAGGCCGTGCTCGACGACATCAAGAACTCGGCCGGTCAGGTCATCACGTTCATCGACGAGCTGCACACCATCGTTGGTGCGGGGGCCAGCGGTGAGTCGGCGATGGACGCAGGCAACATGATCAAGCCGATGCTGGCCCGCGGCGAGCTGCGGATGGTCGGCGCGACGACGCTCGACGAGTACCGCAAGTACATCGAGAAGGACGCCGCGCTGGAGCGGCGCTTCCAGCAGGTGCTGGTCGGTGAGCCGTCTGTCGACGACACCGTCGGCATCCTTCGCGGGCTGAAGGACCGCTACGAGGTGCACCACGGCGTGCGCATCACCGACTCGGCCCTGGTGGCCGCGGCCACGATGTCCGACCGCTACATCACCTCCCGCTTCCTCCCGGACAAGGCGATCGACCTGGGCGACGAGGCCGCGTCGCGGCTGAGGATGGAGATCGACTCCCGGCCCGTCGAGGTCGACGAGGTCGAGCGCGTCGTGCGTCGTCTCGAGATCGAGGAGATGGCGCTGGAGAAGGAGTCCGACGACGCCTCCAAGGACCGTCTGGAGAAACTGCGCGGCGAGCTGGCCGACTACAAGGAAAAGCTGTCCGAGCTGACCACCAGGTGGCAGAACGAGAAGGGCGCGATCGACGTCGTCCGCGAGCTCAAGGAGAAGCTGGACACGCTGCGTGGCGAGTCCGAGCGTGCCGAACGCGACGGTGATCTGGCCAAGGCCGCCGAGCTGCGCTACGGCCGCATCCCGGAGATCGAGAAGAAGCTCGACGCCGCACTGCCCACCGCGCAGGCGCACACCGACGTCATGCTCAAGGAAGAGGTCGGACCCGACGACATCGCCGACGTCGTCGCGGCGTGGACCGGCATCCCCGCCGGCAGGCTGCTCGAGGGTGAGACCGCCAAGCTGCTGCGCATGGAGGACGAACTCGGCAAGCGGGTCATCGGGCAGACGAAGGCCGTCCAAGCCGTCTCCGACGCCGTTCGCCGCAGCCGGGCCGGGGTCGCCGACCCCAACCGGCCGACCGGTTCGTTCCTGTTCCTCGGGCCCACGGGCGTCGGCAAGACCGAGCTGGCCAAGGCATTGGCCGACTTCCTGTTCGACGACGAACGGGCGATGGTCCGCATCGACATGAGCGAGTACGGCGAGAAGCACTCGGTAGCTCGACTCGTCGGCGCCCCTCCCGGCTACATCGGCTACGACCAGGGCGGTCAGCTGACCGAGGCGGTGCGGCGACGTCCGTACACCGTGGTGCTGTTCGACGAGGTCGAGAAGGCCCACCCGGACGTGTTCGACGTGCTGCTGGCCGTGCTCGACGAGGGCAGGCTCACCGACGGACAGGGCCGTACGGTCGACTTCCGCAACACCATCCTCATCCTGACGTCCAACCTCGGGTCGGGCGGCAACGAGGAGCAGGTGATGGCGGCGGTGCGCGCGGCGTTCAAGCCGGAGTTCATCAACCGTCTCGACGACGTGCTGATCTTCGACGGTCTGCAGCCCGACGAGCTGGTGCGCATCGTCGACATCCAGCTGGCACAGCTGCAGAGGCGGCTGGCTCAGCGCAGGTTGCAGCTGGAGGTCTCGTTGCCCGCCAAGACGTGGCTGGCCGACCGTGGCTTCGACCCGCTCTACGGCGCGCGTCCGCTGCGGCGGCTGGTGCAGCAGGCCATCGGTGATCAGTTGGCCAAGCTGCTGCTGGCGGGTGAGGTGCACGATGGCGACGTGGTGCCGGTCAACGTCAGCGCCGACGGCGAAAGCCTGACTCTGGGCTGACCGGCTGAAACGAACGTGACGTCACTGCGAGATTCTCGGTGATTCTTCGCAGTGGCGTCACGTTCGTCGTTGTAACCGGGTTGTAATCCGTTCGAGTTCGGGCGAAACCCGTACCAACCAGTAGTCTGGGCGGTGATGGTGCCCCTCTGGTTCACGCTGTCCGCACTCTGTTTCGTGGGTGCGGCGGTCTTGCTGTACGTGGACCTGGACAAACGTCGAGGTCTGGGCAGGCGCCGCAAGTCATGGGCCAAGTCGCACGGCTTCGACTACGAGCACGAGTCGACAGAGATCGTGAAGCGCTGGAAGCGCGGAGTCATGTCGACGGTCGGCGACGTCGCCGCCAAGAACGTGGTGCTCGGGCAGATCCGCGGCGAGGCGGTCTTCGTCTTCGACCTCGAGGACGTGGCGACGGTGATCGCGCTGCACCGCAAGGTCGGCACCAACGTCGTCGTCGACGTCCGACTCAAGGACATCAAGGAACCGCGCGAGAGCGACATCTGGCTGCTCGGCGCCATCGGCCCGCGGATGGTGTACTCCACCAACCTCGACGCCGCGCGCCGCGCCTGTGACCGCCGCATGGTCACCTTCGCCCACGCGGCGCCCGACTGCGCCGAGATCATGTGGAACGAGCAACACTGGACGCTTGTCAGCATGCCGATCACCAGCACGCGCGCGCAATGGGACGAGGGTCTGCTGACCGTGCGCCAGTTCAACGACCTGCTGCGCGTGCTGCCGCCCATCCCGCAGCCGGGACAGAACGGCGCCGCGGGCCAGGCGATCGCCAGGCGCGCCGCATCGCCGAGCCGGCCGCTCGCCCCGCGGCCCGCCGAACTGCCCGCAGGCCGCACCGATGCGCCCCCGGCTCGCGGTGACGTCGGCCGCTACACGCAGCAGCGCCCGCCGGTGCGAAACGGGCGGCAGTCGCCCCACTATCAGCGCTGAGCCCTGGCCCTGCGGGGACTTGAGGGGCAAGTAGCCTGTCGGCATGTCACGACCCGTCGCACTGATCACCGGACCGACGTCTGGACTGGGGATGGGATTCGCCCGCCGCTACGCCATCGATGGTCATGACCTGGTGTTGGTGGCGCGCGACGTCGTACGGCTGGAGCGTCTGGCCGCTGAGCTGCACGACGAAGCGGGCGCGAACGTCGAGGTGCTGGTCGCCGACCTCGCCGTCGCCGCCGACCGCGCCAAGGTGGCCGACCGGCTGGGTGCGGGCGTGCGAATCCTGGTGAACAACGCGGGATTTGCCACGTCAGGCGAATTCTGGAGTGCCGACCTCGCCGTCCTTCAGTCGCAACTCGACGTCAACGTCACCGCAGTCATGGCCCTGACCCACGCCGCGCTGCCACCCATGCTGGCCGCGGACACGGGCACGATCATCAACGTGGCCAGCGTCGCAGGGCTGCTGCCGGGTAGGGGTTCCACCTACTCGGCGTCCAAGGCGTGGGTGATCTCCTTCTCCGAGGGTCTGGCCAACGGTCTCGATGGCACCGGAGTCGGCGTGCATGCCCTCTGCCCGGGGTTCGTCCGGACCGAATTCCACGGACGGGCGGGCATCGACATGGCGGGCACGCCTTCGATGATGTGGCTCGACGTGGCCGACGTCGTGCGTGACTGTCTCGCCGACGTGGCCAAGGGGCGGATCGTGATCGTCCCCGGTCTGCAATACAAGGCGCTCACCACCGCGGGGCGCATCGTGCCGCGAAATCTCGTCCGCGCCATGACGAAGGCAGTGGGCCGTGGACGTGGACGGACCTGAGTGCGCGCACTAGTCGCATTGCTTCTGGCCCTGGTCACCGGCGCCGCCCTGGCCGCCTGCTCGGCCGATGCCCAGCCGAGCCCCTACGGCACGCAGGGCGCCAAGATCGGCGAATCGCTGGCCGTGCTCGGGTGGAACGTCTCGGTGTCCAATCTGCGCTTCGACGGCGATTACGTGCTCGTCGACATCGACGCCTCACCGTCGCAGGCCGGCGGTCAGCATGCGAAAGCCGACGCCCTTCGCTTCGGCCTCTACGGCGCGCTGGCTCATCCGATCGAGAGCACCGCGGTCGGCACCTGTTCGAAGGCGACGAACCTCAACCTGCAACCGGCGGTCTCGCCGAATCCCGACAAGCTTTCTGGCACAGTGTGTTTGGGACCGCTGCGCGATCAGACGCAGGTGCGTGGGGTCTACGTGTACTCGCCGCAGGACCGGATCCCGGGGACCATCGCCGCTTACGGGGCGTCGTTCCCCGTCGGCCTCTCGCCCACCGATGACAGCGAAACCGGTCTGGTGCTGAAGTCCACCAGCGTCGATGCCTTCAGCGCCGACGGGGCGCAGCTGATGCCGACCGCACTAGGTGAGCCGACGGCGTTCAACGGCAACGGCTACATGTTGCTCGGACTCGACGTCTCCGCTCTCGCCTCGCGCTACCGCGACGACTCCGTTCGTCGTGGCGGCCCGATGATGGTCCAGGTGACGCCGACACTGCCCGGCAAGGGGCTGTCCTACGCGTGCTCGGTGTACGGCGCGTCGATGTTGGTCTTGCCTGACGCGTCGCTGGCCGCCGTCGCGGTGCGCGGGTCTCTGTGCACCCAGGGCGAGATGAACCAGGCGCTGCTGTACGCGACGGTCGCGGTGGTCGGCACGCACGCCGCGCTGTGGACTACCAGTGGGTGACGCAGCCCGGAGCCGCCCCGGCGGCGACATGGAACCGGGCCCGACCGAGTGGGGCACCGCGCCAGGGGTCGGACCCTGGCCAGGTCCGCTGCCGGACGACCCGCGTTACGACCGGGAGCTGCTGCGCGACGGGGACGCCCGCAACGTCGTCGACGCGTATCGCTACTGGACGCGCGCCGCGATCATCGCCGACATCGACGACCGCAGGCACCCGCTGCACATTGCGATCGAGAACTTCGGCAACGACGCCAACATCGGCGCCGTGGTCCGCACGGCCAACGCGTTCGCCGTCGACACCGTGCACATCGTGGGGCGGCGTCGATGGAACCGGCGCGGCGCCATGGTCACCGACCGCTACCAGCGCCTTCGCCACCACGACACCACGGCCGAGCTGCTCGCGTTCGCCGCCGAGCATGAATTGGAGGTGGTCGCGGTGGACAACGTGCCTGGGGCCGTCCGTCTCGAGAACACGCGGCTGCCGCGGGACTGCCTGCTGATCTTCGGACAGGAGGGTCCAGGCATCACCGGCGACGCGCGGCTGGGGGCCACCATGACGGTGTCCATCGCCCAATTCGGCTCCACGCGAAGTGTCAACGCGGCGGTGGCCGCCGGGATCGCCATGCACTCCTGGATCACGACGCATGCCGACACGTCGAGGGCATGGTAAGGCAGGATCATGACCATGGATCAGCTGTGGGCCAACCGTGCGGCCAGCGCAGAAGCCGCGATCGCGACGCGGCACTACCGGCGGTTGTGGCGCCTCCCCGGTACCCAGCTCGGCGTCTGTGCGTGGCCGCCCACCAAGAAGGATCTGGGGTTCCGCAGCTGGAACTACTGGTGGCAGGCCCATCTGCTCGACTGCCTCGTCGACGCGCAGGTGCGCGACCCGCAGCCCGAGCGCACGCTGACGATCGAGCGCCAGATCCGTGGCCATCAGTGGCGCAACACCGGGCGCTGGATCAACGACTACTACGACGACATGGCCTGGCTGGCGCTCGCGCTGGAACGCGCGGGTAGCCAGGCAGGCGTCGAGCGGCCCAAGGCGCTGGACAAGCTGGCCGAGCAGTTCCTCAACGCGTGGGTCCCCGAGGACGGCGGCGGCATCCCATGGCGCAAGCAGGACCAGTTCTTCAACGCACCCGCCAACGGTCCCGCGGGCGTCTTCCTCGCCCGCTACGACCGGCTTCGCCGCGCCCAGCAGATGGCCGACTGGATCGACGAGACCCTGATCGACCCTGACACTCATCTGGTGTTCGACGGCATCAAGGGCGGTTCGATGGTCCGGGCGCAGTACACCTACTGTCAGGGCGTCGTCCTCGGGCTCGAGGTCGAGCTGGCCGCCCGTACCCAGGACGACCGCCACTCCGAGCGGGTGCACCGACTGGTCGCAGCCGTGCACGACAACATGGCGCCCGGCGGCGTCATCGCCGGCGCGGGCGGGGGAGACGGGGGCCTCTTCGACGGCATCCTGGTGCGCTACCTCGCGCTGGCCGCCAACCTGCTGCCGGGGGACACCTCCGCGGATGTCGAAGCACGTGCAGCCGCAAAGGAACTCGTCCTGAAGTCGGCGCAGTCGGCGTGGGACCACCGGCAGACCGTCGACGGACTTCCATTGTTCGGCGCGTTCTGGGACCGGGACGCGGAACTGCCAAGGGCCGGCGGCAAGGACGCTCAGTTCGTCGATGGGGCGGTGAACGCGTCCGAGGTGCCGGAACGAGATCTCTCCGTGCAGCTTTCGGGCTGGATGCTGATGGAGGCCGCGCACACGGTGGCCGATGAAGGTCACGGCGTCGAGCCGATCCCGCCTTCCGTCGACGCGACGGAGTGACGGCGGGCCAGGTCTGGGCTAGGTCAGTTCGACCTTGAGGTCGGCTCCTGTGACGGCGATGACGTCCGCTTCGGTGACACCAGGGGCCAGTTCGCGCAGCAAGAGGTCTCCGTCGCCGGGTACGTCGATGACGCAGAGGTTGGTGATGATGCGGTCGACGACGCCCTGGCCGGTGAGCGGCAGGCTGCAGGTCTCCACGATCTTCGGATTACCCAAACGATCGGTGTGCTCCATCAGGACGATGACGCGGGCCGCCCCGTGGACCAGGTCCATCGCGCCGCCCATGCCCTTGACCATCTTGCCGGGCACCATCCAGTTGGCCAGGTCGCCGGTCTTGGACACTTCCATGCCGCCAAGCACCGCGGTGTCGATGTGGCCACCGCGGATCATGCCGAAGGATAGGGCCGAATCGAAGTACGCCGCACCGGGATTGACGGTCACGGTCTCCTTGCCGGCGTTGATCAGATCGGGGTCGACGTGGTCCTCGTCGGGATACGGACCCGTTCCCAGGATGCCGTTCTCCGAGTGCAGGGTGACCTTCACGTCGCTGCCGAGAAAGCCGGGGATGAGCGTCGGCAGTCCGATGCCGAGGTTGACGTACTCGCCGTCGACCATCTCCGCCGCGGCGCGGGCGGCCATCTCGTTGCGGTTCCATCCCGCGGGCGTCGACTCGGTCATGGGGCCGTTCCTTCCGGTTCGCGAACGGTGCGCTTCTCGATCTTCTTGTCCTGTGGTCCGGTGTGCACGATGCGTTGCACGAAGACGCCCGCGAGATGCACTGCGGCCGGATCGATTTCACCCGGCGCCACCAATTCCTCGACCTGGGCGATGGTGATGCGTCCCGCCATCGCGGCCAGCGGGTTGAAGTTCATCGCCGTCTTGTTGAAGACGAGGTTGCCGTCGGTGTCACCGAGTTGCGCATGGACGAGCGCGAAGTCGGCGTTGATCGACTCCTCCAGGACGTAGCGCTTGCCGCCGAACTCGCGAATCTCCTTGGGGGGCGAGGAAACCGCGATCGAGCCGTCGGGGGCGTACCGCCACGGCAGGCCACCGTCGGAGACCGGGCTGCCCACCCCCGCGGGGGTGAAGAACGCGGGGATCCCCGCACCGCCGGCGCGCAGCCGTTCGGCCAACGTGCCCTGCGGTGTCAGCTCGACCTCCAGTTCGCCAGCGAGGTACTGCCGGGCGAACTCCTTGTTCTCGCCGACGTAGGAGGCGGTGACGCGGCGGACGCGCCCCAGGGACAGCAGGACTCCGAGCCCGACACCGTCGACCCCACAGTTGTTCGAGAAGACCTCGAGGTCGGTCGTCGACGACTGCGCGATCGCGTCGATGAGCTGGTCCGGGATGCCGCACAGACCGAATCCGCCGACGGCCAGCGTGGCGCCGTTATTGATGTCCACGACTGCCTCGGCAGCCGAGTCGTACACCTTCGACGACATGCGTCTCCTCCTTCGCGAGCATCACGTTCATTCTGCAAACGCAGAGCATTCCGTGGCGTTGGCGCGATTCCGCCCGATATGTCCGCCGATAGGAACAGCACAATGAGCATTCCAGATCGATCGGCCCCGGTGTCAGTGGCTCCGGAAAACTGTTCGCCTGATGAGCATTCAAATGGCGTGCGTTCACTCAGTGAACGCATAGGATCGCAGCGGTGACCGGACAATCGCAAGGATCGCACGTCGTTGCGAGGGTGGGTGCAGTCCTACGCGCGGTCGCCGCCGCCGAGCCGGACGGGGCATCGACCACGGATCTCGGCAAGGGTGCGGGCCTCGCCCGGCCGACCGCTCATCGCCTACTCGTGTCGTTGGCCGACGAGCATCTGGTGGCCCGCGACCCCAAGACGGGCCGCTGGTCACTCGGCCCCGAGCTCTACCTGCTCGGAGTTGGCGCCGCCTACCGGTACGACGTCACCGATCAGGCGCGCGAGGTGGTGACGCGGCTGGCCCGCGACACCGGCGAGAGTGCGTTCTTCTCGGCGCGCAGGGGCGACGAGACGGTGTGCGTCCTGGCCGAGGAAGGTAGCTTCCCGCTGCGTTCGCACGTCCTGCACGTCGGGATCAGATTTCCGCTCGGCGTGGCCAGCGCCGGCCTGGCGATCCTCGGTCACCTGCCGAACCGCGACGTCGACGACTTCTTCGGGCGGGTGCAACCGGAGTCGGAATGGGGTCGAGGCCACGCCGAGGCGGCCATCCGTGCGCGCATCGAATCCACTCGGCGCACCGGCTACGCGGTGAACCCCGCGTTGATCGTCGACGGCAGCTGGGGGATGGGCGCAGCGGTGTTCGACCGGAGCGGGAAGCCGGCCTGGGCGCTCAGCATCACCGGCGTCGAGACCCGCTTCAAGCCGGAGCGGCACCTCGAGTTGGGCACGCTGCTGCTCGAGCAGGCGCACCAGCTGTCCGGACGGATTCAGGCTTGACGCGTGCGAGGCATGCCCGGATGCGCGATGGTGAACCGGTGTCCGACGAGAGCGCTCGCCCATGACCGCGCCTGCACGGCCCGCGCCGAGTCGGTTCGGCCGTGATCCCACCGCCGCCCGCAGCGGTGAGAACACCGCAGCCGCACTGCTGCTCGGCTGCACGCTCATCGCCATCGTCTGGGCGAACTCGCCATGGGCGCATACCTATTCCGAGTTCTGGAACACGGAGTTGGGTCTGCACGTCGGGAGTCTTCACGCCGAACTCTCGGTGAAGCACCTCGTCAACGACGGCCTGATGACCTTCTTCTTCTTCATCGTCGGACTCGAGGTCAAGAGCCAGTTCACCATCGGTGAGTTGACCGACCGCGCCCGTGCCGCGGTCCCGGTCATCGCTGCGCTGGCGGGTCTGATGGTCCCTGCTCTCGTCTTCCTGCTCTTCAACCCCTCAGGCGACGATGCGCGTGCCTGGGGTGTCGTGATCTCCACCGACACGGCCTTCCTGGTGGGCGCGTTGGCGATCATCGGCCCGCAGTGCCCCGCTCGGCTGCGCACCTTCCTGCTCACCCTCGCCGTCGTCGACGACGTGGGCGCGCTACTGGCCATCGCGCTCTTCTACACCGATCGGGTGCGGTTGGTGCCACTGCTGGTGGCGGTGGTGCTGATCGCAGGCATCGCGGCGGTCCGGTTGTTGCCCGCAGCACAAGGCCCCGCCTACGCGGTGCTGGCGTTCGCACTGTGGCTGGCTCTGTTCCTGGGTGGCGTGCACCCGACCCTGGGCGGGGTGGTGGTCGCCCTGCTGATCCCGGTCTTCACCCCGGAGCGCCAGCGGGTGGAGGAGGCGGTCGACGTGATCCGGGCCTTCCGGCAATCGCCGAACTCGGAGTACGCCCGCGCCGCCACCCGCAGTCTGCGCGAGTCCATCTCGATCAACGAACGCCTGCAGACCGGGTTCGGGTCCTATGTGTCGTTCTTCGTCCTGCCGCTGTTCGCCCTGGCCAACGCGGGTGTGCACCTCGACCACGCCACGATGACCGCCGCAGTGCGTTCGCCCCTGACCTGGGGCGTGGTGGCCGGCCTCGTGGTGGGAAAGTTCGTCGGGATCACGGGAGCGACCGCGCTGGTGCGCGCCACCGGCATCGGCGTGCTCGCACCGGGTCTGACGCTGCGCCGGGTGGCGGGTGGCGCCGCCCTGTCCGGGATCGGGTTCACGATCGCGCTGTTCATCATCGACTTGGCGATCGAGGACCCGGCGAAACAGGATCAGGCCCGCGTCGGCGTGCTCGCCGCCTCAGTGCTGGCCCTGGTCCTCGGCTGGGCGACGTTCCGCATCACCGACTGGCTCAGCCCGCCGGTTTCGGTGGGCGCCACACTGATTCGCGAGGTCGACCCCGACCGCGACCACATCCGCGGCGATCCGAACGCGCCCATGACGCTCGTCGAGTACGGCGACTTCGAGTGCCCGTTCTGCAGCCGCGCCACCGGCTCGATCGACGAGGTGCGCGAATACTTCGGGCCCGATCAACTGCGCTACGTCTGGCGCCACCTGCCGCAGGAGCGCACGCACCCGCACGCCATGGACGCGGCACGCGCCAGCGAGGCCGCTGCCCTGCAGGGTCGGTTCTTCGAGATGGCCACCAGGATGTTCGAGTTCCAGGACTTCCTGGAGTGGGACCACATCTACCGGTACGCCGACAGCGTCGGCTGCGACATCGAGAAGTTCGACGAGGACGTGCGCTCGCCGAAGGTCCTGCACCGGGTGCAGGACGACGCGCAGGACGCCGAGCTGATGGACCTGGGCTCGACGCCGACCTTCTTCGTCAACGGACGGCGCCACGTGGGGCCGTGGGACGCCGCGAGTCTGATCCGGGCGCTGGAGGCGACGGAGGGCTAAACCGTCCGCACGTCTGGCTACCTCAGCTCCACAACGTCACATGGACTTTCGGTCGGAAGCGGGTTACGCCCACGCCCGAGCCGCGGATCATCGCCTGGGTGCAGCGCGGTGTCGTGATGAAGCGCACCAGTTCGGACACCGCGGGTTGTCTCGAGGCGGGCAGCAGCGTCGCCGCCGACCACTCGCCGGAGGCCTGCAGCCCTGGTCCCTTGACGTGGACGAGCCGTCCTGCGGACAGGTCCTTGGCGACGGCGAAGCCGATGGTCAGGGTTGCACCGCCGACCCGTTGGATTTCTTCGCAGGCCGCGGCATCGCTCTGGAAGATGCGCTGCTGCGCCTCGGGAATCGCGAGATGTTGCAGCATTGAGGCGATTTCACCGTCAACGCTGCCCGCGGACGGCCCGAGCATCCACTGCTGCTCGCGCAACAGCGCCGGCGTCGGCGTGCCGGTCGCGAGCGGGCTGCCCGGCGCGGCGACGGTGATCAGCTGGTACTTGAGGAACGGGCGTACCGCGATCGTGCCGTCCGGCTCGGTCGGGCCCGTACCGGACGGGCCGAGCGCGACGTCCACCGCGCGGGACTCGATGAGGTACTTGAATTGGCTCGCCGGATGGACGCTCAGCTCCACCGAGAGATCGTCGGCCCGCGACGAGAACAGCTCGATCAGCCCGGGGGCCGCATGTTCGGCGAACGCGCTGGACGCCGCGATACGCAGCAGCCGCCTGCCGTGGGCGGCCTCGGTCACCTCGATCGCAGTCTGTTGCTGAAGGCCGAGGATCTCGATGGCCCTGCTGGCCAGCCGCAAGCCGCCAGGAGTGAACGCCAGACCCGCTGCCGCCCTGGTGAACAACGGGTCGTCGAGTTCCTTGCGCAGTTGCGCTACGTGCATCGAAATCCCGGCGTCGGACATGCCGAGCTCTTCGGCCGCGGAGTGCACCGAACCGAGCCGCACCACAGCCGAGTAGGCCCGAAGTTGTGCCGGTGTCACGAAATGAGCCTACGTTGGTGCACGTGCGGGACGTACTCGGCGACCTGGTGGCGGTCTGGCGTGCCGGTGGCACGGCAGGCGTCGGTACTGTGGTGCGTACGTACTCGTCGGCTCCGAGACTGCCGGGTGCGTCGATGGTCGTCGCGCCCGATGGCACGGTCAGCGGGTCGGTCTCCGGCGGCTGCGTCGAGGGCGCGGTCTATGAGCTGGCCACCGAGGTGGCAGGTACGGGCCAACCGGTACTGCAGCGCTACGGAGTCAGTGACGACGACGCCTTCGCGGTCGGACTGACCTGTGGGGGAACCATCGACATCTTCGTCGAACCGCTGTCGCAGAGCACGTTTCCCGAACTCGAGGCACTCGCCGACGACGTCGTCAACCACCGGGCCGCCGCCGTGGCCACGGTCATCGCCCACCAGGACGCGGGTCGGGTAGGTCGCCGCATCGTGATCCGGGGAGACGAGGTGACGGGTTCCCTCGGCTCGCCGCGTGCCGACGCGGCCGTCACCGACGACGCCAGGGGACTTCTCGCCGCGGGCCGCACCGAGGTGCTCACCTTCGGGCCCGACGGTCAGCGTCGCGGGACGGGC